>DATMJH010000167.1:0-3083 GCA_035554015.1 Mycobacteriales bacterium | reverse complement strand
GCACCAGCGCGAGCTGCAGGCCGCCGTGCGTCGTCGGGTGCTGCGGGCCGACGTCGTGCTCGACCTCGGCCCGCAGCACCCGACGACGCACGGCGGCCTGCAGCTCGCGCTGGTGCTCGACGACGACGACGTCGTCGAGCGCGCCGACCCGGTGGTGGGCTTCCAGCACCGCGGCGCGGAGAAGCTCTTCGAGGTGCGCGACTACCGGCAGGCGCTCGCGCTCGCCAACCGGCACGACTGGCTGTCGGCCTTCGGCAACGAGATCGGCCTCGCGCTCGTCGTCGAGCGGATGCTGGGGCTCGAGCTGCCGCCTCGCGCGTCGTGGCTGCGGGTCGTGCTGGCCGAGCTCAACCGGGTCGCGGCGTCGCTGCTGTTCCTCGGCGGCCTGCGGCTCGACGGCGACCCGGCGGCCGTGCACGGGCACCGGGCCCGCGAGGCGGTGCTGCGGGTGATGGAGGAGCACTCCGGCGGGCGGGTGCACTTCATGGCCAACGCGGTCGGCGGGCTCCGGCAGGACGTCCCCGCCGGGTGGCCGCAGCACGCCCGGCAGGCCGTCGCGGCGGTGCGCAGCGACCTCCCTCGGCTGGCGGATCTCGTCGAGGGGGCCGACGCGCTGCGCGGTGTGGGGGTGCTGAGCGCCGACGCCGCGCTCGCCCACGGCGCCAGCGGCCCGGTGGCGCGGGCCAGCGGCGTCGACCTCGACCTGCGCCGCGACGACCCGTACCTGGCCTACGCCGCGCTGGGGTTCGGGTCCGCCGAGCTGCCCGTGGTGGGCGCCACCGCGGGGGACAGCTGGAGCCGGGTCGACTGCCTGCTGCGGCAGCTGGCCGTGTCCCTCGACGTCGTCGAGCGCTGCCTCGACGACCTGCCGCCCGGGCCGGTGTCGGTGCGGCTGCCCAAGACGGTGCGGGCCCCGGAGGGCGCGGGGTACGCGTGGACGGAGAACCCGCTCGGCGTGCAGGGCTGGTACCTGGTCTCCCGCGGCGGCACGACGCCCTGGCGGCTGGCCATGCGGACGGCGTCGGCCGGCAACGCGTCGGTGCTGCCGGTGCTGCTGCCGGGCACGCACCTGCGCGACGTCGCGACGGTGCTCGGCACGCTGTTCCTCGTCGTCGGCGACATCGACAAGTGAGGCGCGAGTGAGTCTCGACGTGCTCGACTGGCGGCGCCGCACCGCCGCGCTGTACGAGCTGGTCCGCGCGGAGGTCTACCCCACCGTCGCGCACGCCGGCTGGGCGGCGACGCGCGAGGAGCTGTTCCGCACGCACCCGGCCTCGCCGGTCGACGACCCGGCGTACGAGCTGCCGGTCGCGCCGTACGACCCGGCCTGGCGCGCGGAGGCGGCGCTCGAACCGGCGCCGCCGCAGCGCATCGAGATCCCCACCGGCACCGACGGCGTCGTGCCGTTCGAGCGCATCGGGGTCCTGCGCACGCCGTGGGGCGACCTCGACGCCTGGTGGCTCGCCTCCTACGGCGGCGGGCTGTGGGTGCCGGTGCGTGACCGCTCCAGTGGAACGACGACGTACGGCGGCGGCCGCTACCTGCTCGACACCGTCAAGGGCGCCGACCTCGGCAGCACCGGCGACGGCCGGCTCGTGCTGGACCTCAACTTCCTGTACGCGCCGAGCTGCGCGCACGACGAGACGTGGGCCTGCCCGCTCGCGCCACGGGGCAACGTGCTCGACGTCGAGGTCGGCGCCGGCGAGCTGCTCGGCTGATCCCCCGTCGAGGACCTGCTGTCAAGCGCTCGCCAGCCGTGCCGCGGGGACTCGGGGACCTGCCGGCAAGATCTTCTGCAGTTCCGACACACCCTGACCTGAGCTACTCCTCGAGCGTCGAGAGCGACCCGTCGGAGGAGAAGACCAGGCCGACCTGGATCCGCCCCTGCTTCAGCGCCGTCTTCGTCAGCGGCCCGCCCGCGTCGAGGGAGACGAAGTCGTCGAACTCGATGCCGTAGGTCTCCTCCAGGCCGGGCTGGCAGAACGGCCGCGTCGGGCACTCCGGCGGGCCGCCCAGCACCAGCTCGCCGTCGTAGTCGGCCAGGTCGGACAGCGTGCGCAGGTCGTTCTCCTCGGCGAAGTCGCGCCGGACGGCGAAGGCGTTCTGGTCCTGCGCCGCGGACGGCTCGAGCACGGTCAGCCCGAAGCTCTCGGCCAGCGGGCGCAGCTTCTGCACCGTCGCGTCGAGGTCGCCGCTGGCCAGCGCCGGGGCGTCCGGGCCGTTGCGCTGCTTGTTGAGGTACTCGGTGAAGGTCCCGACGTACTCGGGGAAGACGGTGAGCTCGCCGCGCTCGAGCGCCGGGCCGTAGAGCTCGCGGTTGGTGACGTTGCGGACCTCGGCGTCGAAGCCGGCGCCCTCGAGGGCGATGGCGTAGAGGTTCGCGAGGATCTGGCTCTCGCTGAAGTTCGCCGCGCCGACGACGACGCTGCCGGTGCCCTGCATCGCGACGACGCCCTCGCCGAGGCCCTTCTCGTCGGCGTACTCCTCGGCGACCCGCACGGGGCTGGTGCGCTCGAGGTCGGCGCGCCGGTTGAGCGCGATGAGGTCCTCGGTGGTGAGCGCCTCCGACACCGCGTTGAGCGCCGCGCGCAGCGGCTCGGTCGCGGCCTCGGTCTGCACGACCGGCACGACGTTGTCGACCGTCTGCAGGTCCTGGTCGTCCTCGAGGACGACGAGGTCGTCGGGGTTGCCGGCCGAGGCGGTGGTCGGCTCGCCGCTGGACCGCGGCCCGACGATCTCCTCGACGTTGTTGGTGCCGCAGCCGGCGACCGTGAAGGCCAGCGCAGCGGTCAGCAGCAGTGCTCGGGGTGCGCGCACGGTGGTCCGCCTCCTGTGTCCCGGCGCCCGGGCGGCGCCGCGTGTCCGGCGGGCAGGGCCCGCAGCGGACATCCCACCACAGGCCCGGCTACACCTGCCCGGGGGCGATCCCCGTGGCCACGGGCGGGCGGCGGCCCGGGCCCGGCTCGACCCGGCGCTGCACCGCCCCCAGCGAGACCTCGACGAGCAGCGCCAGCAGCGCGACGAGCACGCCGCCGCCGGCCGCCATCGCGAGGTCGCCGCGGCCGAAGCCGTCGGCGATGAAG
>DATMJH010000166.1:0-2937 GCA_035554015.1 Mycobacteriales bacterium | reverse complement strand
CTCCAGGACGGTGACGAGCGTCTCGAGCGGGACGGCGTCCTGCTCGCCGGAGCCGAGGGACTTGACCTGCGCGACGCCGCCGGCGAGGTCGCGCTCCCCGAGCACGACGGCGAACGCGGCGCCGCTGCGGTCGGCGGCCTTCATGGCGCCCTTGAGGCCGCGGTCGCCGTAGGCGAGGTCCGCGGCGACACCGGCGTGACGCAGCTGGCCGACCAGCGTGACGGCGCGCGCCTTGGCGTCGGCGCCGAGCGGGACGAAGAACACCTGCGCCCGTGCCGGCGGCTCGGGCAGAACACCCTCGGCCTCGAGCGCGAGCAGTGTCCGGTCGACGCCGAGCGCCCACCCGACGCCGGACAGCGGCGGGCCGCCGATCGCCTCGGACAGCCCGTCGTACCGGCCACCCGCGCCAATGGTCGACTGCGCTCCGAGCAGCGGGTGGATGAACTCGAACGTCGTGCGACGGTAGTAGTCGAGCCCGCGCACGAGCCGCGGGTCGTCGACGTACGGCACGCCGAGGTCGGTGAGGTGCCGGCGCACGGCGTCGTGGTGCGCCCGTGCGGCGTCGCCGACGACGTCGGTCAGCAGCGGCGCGTCGGCGGTGCGCTCCCGCACCTCGGGGCGCTTGTCGTCGAGCACGCGCAGCGGGTTGAGCTCGATGCGCCGGTCGGTCTCCTCGTCGAGCCCGCCGACGCGCTCCCGCAGCCACTCGCGCAGGCGGCCGCTGTACTCCCGGCGGTCCTCGGGATCGCCGAGCGTGGCCAGGTGCAGCACCGGCCGGGTCAGCCCGAGTGACCGGTAGGCCCGGTCGGCCAGCGCGACGAGCTCGGCGTCAAGCGCCGGGTCGTCGCTGCCGAGCGCCTCGGCGCCGACCTGCGTGAACTGCCGGCGGCGGCCGGCCTGCACGTTCTCGGCCCGGAACATCGGACCCGCGTACCACAGCTTGACCGGCAGCTGTCCCCGCTCCAGACCCGCCTCGAGCGCCGCGCGGACGGTGCCGACGGTGCCCTCGGGGCGCAGCGTCATCGAGCGCCCGCCGCGATCCTGGAAGGAGAACATCTCCTTGCTGACGACGTCGGTCGTCTCGCCGACCCCGCGTGCGAACAGCCCGGTCTCCTCGAACACCGGCAGCTCGACGGCGGCGTAGCCGGCCAGCCGCAGGGGCGCGACCATCGCGTCGCGGACGGCGAGCAGCGACTCGGACGCGGGCGGCACGTAGTCGTCCAGGCCCTTGGGCGCGCGGAACGCGACCACTACAGCCCTCGGGAGGGCGGCGCGGGCGGGAGGTCCTGCAGGAACGGGTTCGTCCGGCGCTCGCGAGCCATCGTGGTCGAGGGCCCGTGCCCCGGGAGCACCACCGTCTCGTCGGGCAGCGGCAGCACGACGTCGCGCAGCGAGGCCTGCATCTGCTCCCACGACCCGCCGGGCAGGTCGGTGCGCCCGATCGAGCCGGCGAACAGGACGTCCCCGGACAGCACGAGCGGAGCGCCGGCCTCGCCGCCCGTCTCGACGCCGGGCAGGCCGAACATCACCGACCCCGGCGTGTGCCCGGGTGCCAGGTCGACCCGGAGACGCAGGCCGGCGAGCTCGAGCGGCTCCGCGGGGTCGAGCAGCCGGACGTCGTCGGGCTCGGTCCACGGCAGCCGGCCGCCGAACAGCTGGCCGGTCTGCGGCGACAGGTACTTGGCCGGGTCGGCGAGCTGGTCGCGGTCGTCGGGGTGGATGAGCGCCGGGATGCCCCGCGCGCCGCACACCGGTGTGACCGAGAACGTGTGGTCGAGGTGCCCGTGCGTCAGCAGCACGGCCACGGGCTGGAGCCGGTGCTCGCGCCGCAGCTCGTCGAGCTGCGCCTCGACACCGATGCCCGGGTCGACGACCACGCACTGCTCGCCCGGGCCCGGTGCCACGACGTAGCAGTTGGTGTCGAAGGCCTGGGCGGGGAACCCGCGGACGAGCACAGCAGTCCTTCCGGTGCGCCGGGACAGCCCGGCTCGGCGGCCCTGCCGTCGCCCGGGAGACCCGTAGGACCCTACCGGCGCAGCCCGCGCCGCCACGGGGTGACGCTTCCCTAGACTGCCCCGAGCCCCCGCCCGACCCGCAGGAGGACCACGCGTGGCCAGCAGCAAGCGCGAGAGGGAGCTGGCGCGCCAGCGCGCGGCCCGGCAGGCCGCCCGCCGCGCGGAGCGCGAGCGCCGGCGGCGGCAGCGCAACGCCGTCGTCGCCTCGGTCCTCGCCGTGCTGCTCGTGGGTGGTGCCGCCGTGGCGACGACGGTCGCCACGCAGTCCGACGACGACACCGCCAGCGCCGACCCGACGCCGTCGGCCAGCGCCACCTCGACCGGGGACCCGACCGCCAGCGCCACCCCGGTGCAGGCCGGGGACTGCACGTACACGCCGTCCGACGAGCCGGCCCGCCCGGTCGAGCTGCCCGGGACAGACGTCGACGACGAGACGCCGTACACGGCGGTCGTCACGACCGACCAGGGCGAGCTGAGCTTCGAGCTGTTCACGGCAGACGCCCCGTGCACCGTGCACAGCTTCCGCAGCCTGGCCGCGCAGGACTACTTCAGCGACACCCCGTGCCATCGGCTGACCGACCGGGGCATCTTCGTGCTGCAGTGCGGCGACCCCAGCGGCACGGGTCGAGGCGGACCCGGCTACAGCTTCGCCGACGAGAACCTCCAGGGCGCGACGTACGAGCGAGGCGTCGTCGCGATGGCCAACAGCGGCCCGAACACCAACGGCAGCCAGTTCTTCCTCGTCTACGACGACAGCTCCCTGCCGCCGCAGTACACGCCGTTCGGCCGGCTGACCGAGGAGGGGCTGAAGACCCTCGACACGATCGCCGAGGCCGGTGCGCAGGAGCCGGACGAGACGGGCAACACCGCGCCGGTCACGCCGGTGCAGATCGAGAGCGTCGAGGTCCGGCCGACCGGCTAG
>DATMJH010000165.1:0-4162 GCA_035554015.1 Mycobacteriales bacterium | reverse complement strand
CCCCCGCGGCGATCTTCGCCTTGTGCACCCTCAACCCGGTTGCCGCACGTGCAGAAGACGAAGATCGCCAACGTTCCTGCGGCGATCTTCGTCTTGTGCACGCTCAGCCCGGTTGCGGCAGGTGCACAAGGCGAAGATCGCCGAAGGAGGTGCGGTCGGCGGGGGGGTGGGCCGCCGCAGATCGGGGTCAGCCCTCGCCGGCCTGCAGCTCCATGCCCGGACCGGCCTGCAGCTCCTGGCCCGGACCGACCTGCTCGTCCTTGTCGGTCGCGGTCAGCGGCAGGCCGGCGTCCACCGGCGGCGCCGGGTCGTACTCGCTCTTCGGGCGGCCGGTCTCCGACGCCGCGGCGAGCGCGCCGGTGTTGCCGGCAGCCTCGCGGTCGGAGCTCTCGTCGGTCGCGGCGGCGGAGCCCTCGTTCACGCCCTCGCCGGCCTGCAGGTCGTCGTCCGGAGTCGTCATGGTGCGAGCGTTCCCCGCTCCCCCGCGGTCACACGACCCGCCCCGGCTGCGCGACTAGCCTCGGCCGGATGACCACCGGCGGGCCGGACTCCGCGCCGCGCAGCCTCGCCGACGAGCTGCGCGGGTGGGACGACGACGCCCTGGCGGCGCTGCTGGAGGAGCGCCCCGACCTCGCCGTCCCCGTGCCGCCGGACCTGGGTGTGCTCGCCGCGCGGGCCGGCGTCCGGCTGTCGGTGCTGCGGGCGCTCGAACGGCTCGACGCCTTCGCCCTCGGGCTGCTCGAGGCGCTGCTCGTCGCGGTCCCGTCGTCCACCGAGCGGCTCGGTGAGCTGACGGGGACCGCCGGCCCCGACGTCGAGCGCGGCCTGGGCCGGCTGCGCTCGCTCGCGCTGGTGTGGGGACCGGCGGACGACCTCCGCGCCGTCGGGGCGGTCCGGGAGGTGATCGGCCAGCACCCGGCGGGTCTCGGGCGCCCCGCCGAGGCGCTGCTGCGGATGCGACCGGACGGCGTGCTCACCGAGATCGCCCGCGCCGTCGGCGCCGACTCCGGCGCGCCGTACGACAGCCTGGTCGCCGTCTTCGCCGACCCGGATCAGCTGGCGTCGCTGCTGGGCACGACGGGCGACGAGGAGCGGCAGGTGCTCGCTGCGCTGGCGGCGGGGCCGCCGCTTGGACAGGTGCGCGACGCGCGCCGTCCGGTGACGGCCGAGACCGCGGACTCGCCGGTGCGCTGGCTGCTGGCCCGCGGCCTGCTCGTCGCGGTCGACACGCACACCGTGGAGCTGCCCCGCGAGGTGGGGCTGGCCGTGCGCGGCCCGGCACCGCTCGGCCCGCTGCAGGCAGCCACGCCGGCGCTCGACCTGCACCAGCCCGGGGCGGGCGCCGTCGACACGGCAGCCGCGCACAGCGCCGGCGACGTCGTCCAGCGCGTCGAGGCGCTGCTCGAGCTGTGGGCGGCGACCCCTCCGGCGGTGCTGCGGGCCGGCGGCCTCGGCGTGCGCGACCTGCGCCGCACGGCCAAGGAGCTCGACGTCGACGACCGCACCGCCGGCCTGCTCGTCGAGGTGGCGGCGGCTGCCGCGCTCGTCGACGCGACACCGGGCCTCGAGCCCGAGCTGCTGCCGACACCCGGCTTCGACACGTGGACCCGGCTGCCGCCGGAGCAGCGCTGGGTGGCGCTGGCCCGGGGCTGGCTGGCCATGCCCCGGATGGCCGGGCTGATCGGCGAGCGCGGCGACCGCGACCGGGTGCTCCCCCCGCTGGGGCCGGAGCTCGACCGGCCGGGCCTGCCGGCCGACCGCCGGCGGGTGCTCGACGCGCTCGCCGACGTGCCCGCCGGAGCGGCGCCGACGAGGGACAGCCTGCAGGCCCGGCTGGTGTGGCAGGCACCGCGGCGCGGCGGCCGCTGGCGCGACCGGGTGCACGCCGAGGCGCTCGAGGAGGCCGAGGCGCTGGGGCTGACCGGCCGCGGCGGCCTCGCGTCGTTCGCCCGGCTGCTCCTGCGGGGCGACGACACCGCAGCCGCCGCCACCCTCGGCGCCCTCCTGCCGCCGCCGCTCGACCACGTCCTGCTGCAGCCGGACCTGACCGTCGTCGCGCCGGGGCCGCTCGAGCGCGACCTCGCCCGCGAGCTCGCCGCCGTGGCCGACGTCGAGTCGACCGGCGGCGCGACGGTCTACCGGGTCACCGAGGCCTCCGTGCGCCGAGCGCTGGACGGCGGCCGGACGGCGTCCGAGCTGCACGAGCTGTTCCGCGCGCGTTCGCGCACGCCCGTGCCGCAGGCGCTGACCTACCTGCTCGACGACGTCGCGCGCCGGCACGGGCGGCTGCGGGCCGGCGTCGCGAGCTCGTACCTGCGCTGCGACGACGAGGCGCTGCTGTCGGAGGTGCTGGCCGCGCGGGCGACCGCCGGGCTGTCGCTGCGCCGGATCGCACCCACGGTCGCGGTCACCACGCTGGAGCTCGACGACGTGCTCGGCGCCCTGCGCAGCGCCGGCTACGCACCGGCTGCCGAGGCGCCGGACGGCGCGCTGCTCGTCTCCGGGCCACCGTCGCGCAGGACGCCGGCGCGGCCGCGGCCACCCCGGCCGGCCGAGTCGTCGCTCGCCCACGAGACCGCGGTGCTGTCGGTCACGGCCATGCGGGCGGGTGACCTCGCGGGGCGCGCCGCCCGGCGCGACCCGGGGAGCACGACGACGGCGTCAGGGCCGGACCTGCTGGCCTTCCTGCAGGACGCCGCGCGCGAGCGGCGCCAGGTGTGGGTCGGCTACGTCGATGCCCAGGGCCGGGCGACGTCGCGCGTGGTCGAGCCGCGCGCGGTGGACGGCGGGTACGTGCGCGCCTACGACCACCTGCGCGGCGAGGACCGCACGTTCGCGCTGCACCGCATCACCGGCGTGGCCGACGTCGACCTCGACGCCCCGGCCTGAGCAGCTCGGCCGGAGCTCGGGGCTCAGAGGACCAGGATCAGCAGGACGACGACGGCGATGACGAGAGCAAGGACGGCGATCGTGCGGGTGTCCACGGCGGGTCTCCTCGGGTCGGGGCTGGGCCCAGACGTGCCCTCAAGATCACTCGCCAAACGGGAACGGCGGTTGTCGGCGGCCGGTTGGACACTGGCGTGGTGACCCCCAACGACGGCCCGCTGATCGTCCAGTCCGACAAGACGCTGCTTCTGGAGGTGGACCACCCCCGCGCCGCCGAGTGCCGGCAGGCGATCGCGCCGTTCGCCGAGCTCGAGCGCTCGCCCGAGCACGTCCACACCTACCGGCTCACCCCGCTCGGGCTCTGGAACGCCCGGGCCGCCGGGCACGACGCCGAGCAGGTCGTCGACGCGCTGGTGCGCTTCAGCCGCTACGCCGTGCCGCACGCGCTGCTCGTCGACGTCATGGACACCATGGACCGGTACGGCCGGCTGAAGCTCGAGAACGACCCGGTGCACGGGCTGGTGCTGCGCACCACCGACCGGGCGGTGCTCGAGGAGGTCGTGCGGTCCAAGAAGGTCAGCCCGATGCTCGGCCAGCGGCTCGACCCCGAGACCGTCGTGGCGTTCGCCTCCGAGCGGGGCCGGCTCAAGCAGGCGCTGCTGAAGGTGGGGTGGCCGGCCGAGGACCTCGCCGGCTACGTCGACGGCGAGAAGCACGACATCGCGCTGAAGCAGGACGGGTGGACGCTGCGCGACTACCAGTCGCTGGCCGTCGACGGGTTCTGGCACGGCGGCAGCGGTGTCGTCGTCCTGCCGTGCGGCGCGGGCAAGACGCTGGTCGGGGCGGCCGCGATGGCACGTGCCGGTGCCACCACGCTCATCCTCGTCACCAACACCGTCAGCGGCCGGCAGTGGAAGCGCGAGCTGCTCGAGCGCACGTCGCTGACCGAGGAGGAGATCGGCGAGTACTCCGGCGAGAAGAAGGAGATCAAGCCGGTCACCATCGCCACCTACCAGATCATGACCACGAAGCGGAAGGGCGAGTACGCGCACCTCGACCTGTTCGGGGCCCGCGACTGGGGCCTCGTGGTCTACGACGAGGTGCACCTGCTGCCCGCTCCCGTCTTCCGCATGACGGCGGACCTGCAGTCCCGCCGCCGCCTGGGCCTGACGGCGACGCTCGTGCGCGAGGACGGCCGCGAGGGCGACGTCTTCAGCCTCATCGGCCCCAAGCGCTACGACGCGCCGTGGAAGGACATCGAGTCGCAGGGCTGGAT
>DATMJH010000164.1:0-9432 GCA_035554015.1 Mycobacteriales bacterium | reverse complement strand
CGGACCCCCCGGCGCACCCGCGCGAGGAAGACCGACACGCCGGCGTGGGCGAGGCGCCGAGGGTGGAGCCGGTGCCCCAGCTGCCTGTCGACCAACGTCCGCACGTCACGCGCGGCGAGCTCGCGGGGCTGAGCGCGGCCGGCAGGCGTGGCGCGGGCTTGCTCGACGGCGTCCCAGGGCGGCCGCCCGGTCAGCCGTGACCGTTCTTCCGGAAGTACTCGATCGTGTGCGCCAGGCCCTCACGCAGCTCGACGGTCGGCTCCCAGCCGAGCGTCTGCGTGGCGAGCGTGATGTCGGGCCGGCGCCGGGTCGGGTCGTCCTGCGGCAGCGGGCGCACCTCGACGGTCGAGGACGAGCCGGTCAGCTCGAGCACCAGGTCGGCGAGTTCCCTGATCGTGAACTCGCCGGGGTTGCCGAGGTTCATCGGCCCGGTGACGTCGGCGGGTGTGCGCATCAGCGCGACCAGCGCGTCGATCATGTCGTCGACGTAGCAGAACGACCGGGTCTGCGACCCGTCGCCGTAGAGCGTGATGGGCTCGCCCGCCAGCGCCGACATGACGAAGTTCGACACCACCCGGCCGTCGTGCGGGTGCATCCGCGGGCCGTAGCAGTTGAACAGCCGCGCGACCTTGATCTCCAGCGAGTGCTGGCGCCAGTAGTCGAAGAACAGCGTCTCGCTCGCGCGCTTGCCCTCGTCGTAGCAGGCCCGCGGGCCGACCGGGTTCACCCGACCCCAGTAGTCCTCTCGCTGCGGGTGCACCTCCGGGTCGCCGTAGACCTCGCTCGTGCTGGTGAGCAGGATCCGCGCGCCGGTGCGCTTGGCCAGCCCCAGCATGTTGATCGAGCCGTGCACCGCCGTCTTGGTCGTCTGCACCGGGTCGCGCTGGTAGTGGATCGGCGACGCCGGGCAGGCCAGGTGGTAGATCTCGTCGACCTCGACGTACAGCGGGAACGTCACGTCGTGCCGGACGACCTCGAACCTCGGGTGCCCCAGCAGGTGCGCGACGTTCGCCTTCGTCGAGCTGTAGTAGTTGTCGACGCACAGCACGTCGTGCCCCGCCGCGACGAGCCGGTCGCACAGGTGCGAGCCCAGGAAGCCGGCACCACCGGTCACCAGCGTCCGCTTCGACTGGCCGCGCACGGCTGCTCCTGTCCCTTCGACGCCCCGCCGAACCGTAGGGCACGTCGAGGGCGGGCTACGCCGGCCGCGGCTCCGGCACGCCACGGCCCGAGGGCCGCTCGTCGCGGAGCAGCTCCTCGCTGCGCGGACCGAACACCAGGTCCATGAGCAGCGAGAGCGGCACGCCGCTCTTGAGCAGTGCCATGCTTCCCGCGGCCGGGTCGGCCGTCATGGCGGTCGAGGCTGTGCTCACCGGTCCCCCTGTCCTGTCGTGACGTCCTGGTGATCGGCGCGTCGAACATGTGCGTTCACGCCCGACCGGGTGAGTAGCGAACAGGGTCCGGTGGTCCGCTCGGGTGCCGCGCCTGCGACACGCTGACGGCGCTGCGACGAACGGGTGAAAAACCGGGACGTTTCTCGTCACAGGGCGTAGCGACCCTGTCACGGTGGCACAACCGCGTCGTGGTCCGTCCGGTCGAGGTCGAACGGCAGGTTGCGCGCGTCGTCGACCTGGCTCACCGGCACGTCGGCCTGGACGTCACCTTCCTGTCGCGGTTCTGCGGCGACCAGCAGATCTTCCGCGCGGTGGCCGGCAACCCGGTGCCGTTCGGGATCGTCCCGGGCATGGCGCGTCCGCTCGTCGGCACGCCGTGCGCGCGGATGGTCGCCGGCGAGCTGCCGAACCTCGTCCAGGGGTCCGGCACCTACGTCGGCGTGCCGGTGCGCCTGCCCGGCGGCCGGGTCTACGGCACGCTCGCCTCGCTCAGCGCGCAGCGGCAGCCGCGGCTCGACGACCGCGACCTCGCGCTGCTGCGGCTGCTGGCCGAGCACGTCGCCACCGAGGTGGCGGACGACGCCGTGCCCGACGCCCTGCGCGACGCGATCGTCGGCGTCCTCGACTCCGGCCGGCTCGACGTCGCGCTGCAGCCGGTCGTGTCGCTGCAGACCGGCGAGCTGCGCGCGGTCGAGGCGCTCACCCGGTTCCCCTCGCCGCTGGGCCGGCCGGACGCCACCTTCAGCGCCGCCGCCGAGATCGGCCTGCGGCACGACCTCGAGATGCTCGCCGTCGACCGGGCGCTCGAGATCCAGCAGCAGGTGCGGGCGCCGGTGGCGGTGAACCTCTCGCCGGACTGCGCCGTCGACCTGGTCGAGCACCTGCCGGAGACCGCTCCGCTCGACGACCTGGTGCTCGAGCTGACCGAGCACGTCCAGGTCGACAGCTACGCCGACGTCCGGAAGCAGCTCCAGCCGCTGCGCGAGCGGGGGCTGCAGCTGGCGGTCGACGACACCGGCGCCGGCTTCGCCTCGCTGCGGCACGTCGTCGAGCTGCAGCCCGACATCATCAAGATCGACCGCTCCCTCGTCACGGGGATCGACGCCGACCAGGCGCGGCGCACCGTGGTGACGTCGTTCGTGCTGCTGGCGCTCGACACCGGTGCCCGGGTGATCGCGGAGGGCGTCGAGACTGCCGCCGAGCTCGCGACCGTCGCCGAGCTCGGCGTGGACGAGGCCCAGGGGTTCCTGCTCGCTCGCCCGAGCACCTCGCGGCTCGACTGGGCGCGCTGGACGCAGCCCGGCGCGTGCCTGCTGGCCCCGTCCGCTCTCGCGCCCGCCTGAGCCGCGGGCGTTTCCCGAGTGACAGCGGCTCGCGGGCGACCTACGCTTCCCGGCACACGGGAGAGGAGGTGGTCCGCAGTTGCATACGTCTCGGACTCGTGAGGTGGCTGTCCGCTAGGACGCCGTAGCAAGGACCGCTCGCAGGTCGTCGACCGCGCGCCTTCTGCGGCGCACGGCGAATCCTCAGCAGGCACCCGACCCCCGGGCGCCGGCCCTCGTCCAGCCGGCCCTCTCCGCGCGAGAGGAAGTGCCCGGGGGTCCGCCATGCGCTCTCATGCCCCGTGACGGCTGCTCCCGTGGCCGGCCGTGGCCCCGGCGATGTCGAGGCCCCGTGACGGCTGCCCCTGTGGCCGGCCCTGGCCCGGAGCCCGAGCTCCCACGACCGTGCCAGCTCCCTGCACAAAAGTTCTCGCCCCGGAACTTTTACCGAGCCGCTCGAGGCACATCCAGCCGCTCGGAGCCGCACCGGGCGCTCGTCGCCGCAGCGCGAAGTCCGGCGTCGACAGCAGGCCGTCGCTCACCGACACGCTCGTCGGCCAGGACCGACACGCTCGTCGGCCAGGTCAGCCGGTGAGCCCGTCCGGCTCGCGCACGGCCTGCGGTGTCGCCAGCAGCAGGCGCACGTCGTCGGCCGCCATGGGGCGCGCGAAGTGGTAGCCCTGCGCCAGCGAGCAGCCTGCCCGCCGCACGACGTCGGCCTCCGCGGCCGTCTCGATCCCTTCGGCGATGGTGGTGAGCCCGAGCTCGCCGGCCAGCGTGATGATGGTGTCGACGATCCGCCGGCCGTTGGGCGTGTGGATGCCGCGGATGAACTGGCGGTCGAACTTCAGCGTGTCCACCGGCAGGACGGCGAGCTGCGCCAGGCTCGAGAACCCTGAGCCGAAGTCGTCCATGGCGATGCGGAACCCCGCCGCCCGCAGGTCCTCCAGGCACCGGTCGGCGTGCAGGTCCGGCATCGATCACCTCCCCTCCGACCCGCGCGTCTGGCGTCTGTGTCGGTAGACGGAGCGGCGCGCTGGACGTCGGCCGGGCGTCGAGCTCTACCCCTTCTTGGCCCGCGGCGCCCGCACCCGCGGCTGCTCCAGGAAGGTCTGCACGCCGGCGAGCAGCTCGGCCTTGTCGGCGACCTGCCCGTCGCGCTCCCAGCGGTGCCGGCCGCACTTGGCGCAGCTGTGGAGCACGAGCGTCGTCCCCCGGGAGGTGACCTCGATGGCCGACATCGGCCGCCGGCAGCACACCTGGGTCGTCGTCGTGGACGCGGAAGTCATGGGCCTCTCCGTTCCCTGTAGCGGAACCGGTCACACCGGCAGGCACCGGGCATCAGGCGGCCGGCAGCCAGAGCACGAACGTCGACCCGCGGTCGGGGTTGCGCCGGCCGAGCAGCGTGCCGCCCATCGACTCGGCCAGCGCGCGGCAGGCGTACAGGCTCAGGCCGGCGCCGGTCACCGACCGCACGTGCGGGTCGCTGCTGCGGGTGAAGGGCGCGAACGGGTCGATGTCCGGGTCGAGGCCGACGCCGGCGTCCACGACCGAGAGCTCCACGGCGGTCTCCACCCGCTGCCACGACACCCGCACCGGCGACGACGTCGGGTCGTACACGACGGCGTTGTGCAGCACGTCGCGCAGCACCTTGCTCAGTGCCACCCGGTCGGCGCGGACGAGCAGGTCCTGCTCGGTCTCGACGACAGGGAGCGTGCCGCTGTCGCGCCAGGCGTCGAGCACGGCGTTGACCTCGCTGCTCAGCGACACCGGCTCGATCGTCAGCGACTGGCGCAGCACGGCGGCGCGCGCCTCGTCGAGCAGCCGGTCGAGCTGGCGCGTCACGAGCGCGCTGCTGCGCACCACCTCCGCCCTCGCCTGCGCGTCGTCGGCGCCCCGCTCCAGCACCGAGACCCAGCCGCCCAGCGACGTCAGCGGCTGCCGCACGTTGACCTCCGCCTCGGCGAGGAAGGCGGCGCGCCGGGCGAGCTCGACCCTCGACTGGGCCAGCCGCTCGCGGTGGGCGTCCAGCAGATCGGCGCGCAGCATCCGCTCGCCGGCGAGCCGCGCGTACACCTGCACGACCGCGAGCTGCTCCTGCGAGACCGGCACCCGGGCACTGCTGGCCGCGCACAGCGTGCCGAGCGGCGTGCCGTCGGAGGCCTCGATCGGCACCCCGAGGTAGCTGGCCATCCCGAGCGCCCGCACGTGCGGGTTGTCGGCGAAGCGCTCGGCGACGTCGTCCAGCGCGACCGCGCCGTCCTGCAGGGCGCTGGCGCACACCGACGACGCCCACGGGACGCGGGTGCCCTCGGGGATGACGAGGTCACCGGTGTTGCGGGCCGCCACGACCTCCTGCTGGCCGGCCTGCACGCGGGTCAGGTACACCGACTCGAGGCCGGTCAGCCGCTCCACCTCGGCGAACAGCGACCGCAGGTCCAGGCTCTCCACCGCCGCGGGCGCGAAGGCGGCGCTGCGCTGCTCGGCGCCCGGCTCCGGCAGCGGCGGCGGCTCGGCGATCAGCGGCGGGACGGCGTCGGCCTCGAGCGGCCGGGCGAGCAGGAAGCCCTGCGCGACGGCGCACGACCGCTGCCGCAGGAAGGTGAGCTGCTCGACGGTCTCGACGCCCTCGGCGACGACGTGCAGCCCGAGCCCGTGCGCCATGGTGAGCATCGCGCTGAGCAGGGGTGCGCGGTTGCCGCCCTGCACCTCGGCGACGAAGCTGCGGTCGATCTTGAGCTGGCTGAACGGCAGCGACCGCAGCCGGGAGAGCATCGAGTAGCCGGTCCCGAAGTCGTCGATCGACAGCGTGACGCCCATCTCGCGCAGCCGCCGCAGCACGCCGGTGGCCAGCCGGTCCTCGGCGACGGCGACCGACTCGGTGACCTCCAGCTCCAGCTGGTCCGGCGGCAGCCCGGTGTCGCGCAGCACGGCGTCGACGTCGTCGAGGAACTGCTCGTCGAGCTGGCTGCCGGAGACGTTCACCGCCAGGCACACCGGCGGCAGCCCGGCCGACCGCCACGACGCCGCCTGCCGGCACGCCTCCTGCAGCACCCACCGGCCCAGCGGCACGATGAGCCCGGTGTCCTCGGCCAGCGGGATGAACTCGTCCGGCCGCACCATCCCCCGCTCCGGGTGGTGCCAGCGCACCAGCGCCTCGACCCCGCGCACCTGCCCGGTCGCGAGGTCGAACTGCGGCTGGTAGCGCAGCGCGAGCTGCCCGCCGGCGATCGCCGCCTCGAGCTCGTCGCGCAGCACCAGGTGCCGGTGCAGGCGCTCGGCCATCTCGGGGTCGAACTCCTCGAGCCGCCCGCCGCCGGAGGTGCGGGCGGTGTGCAGCGCCACCTCGCTCTGGCTCAGCGCCAGCTCCGGGTCGTCGCGGTCGACCGCGGCGAGGCCGGCCGAGAGCACCAGCCGGCGGGCGGGGCCGGCGTCGGCCGCCCCCGCGCGGGTCAGCGAGCGCAGCAGCCGGTCGGCCAGCCGGCTGGCGTCGGTGCGCGGGTCGTGCCGCAGCAGGACGGCGAACCGCTCCGCGCCCAGGTGCGCCACGAGGTCGCTGTCGCGGACGGCGGCGCGCAGCCGGTCGGCGACCTGGCGCAGCAGCTGCTCGCCGGCTGTGACGCCCGAGGTCGCCACCGTCGTCGACAGGTCCTCCACCGACAGCTGCACGAGGCTGTGGCTGACCCGGGGCGGCAGGCCGGCCAGTGCGGCGGTGAGCGCGGAGGCGTTGGGCAGGCCGGTCACCGGGTCGCTGTGCCGGACGTTCTCGAGCTCCTCCGCGAAGGCGAGCTGGTCGGTGACGTCCTGCATCGCGCACAGCGCCCCGAGCCGCGTGCCGTCGGCGTGCTGCAGCGGCCGGGCCGTGCAGCGCAGCCGTCGGTAGTTCCCCGGGCGACCGACCACGACGTCCTCGTCGTCGACGTGCTCGCCCTGCAGCGCTCGGTACATCGGTGACTGCTCGATCGGCAGCGGAGTGACGCCGTCGTCCCGGTACATCTCCAGGTCGAGGATCCAGTCGCGCGGAGGCCGGGGGTCGTTCGGCAGCCCCCACACCTCGCGATGGGAACGGTTCACCAGCGTCAGCCGGCCCGAGCTGTCGCACGCGACGACGCCCTCGGTGAGGCTGTCGAGCACCGTGTCGAGGAAGTCCCGCTGCGCCTGCATCTCCTGCGCCGCCCGCTCGCGGGCGGTGACGTCCCGCAGGAACGCCTGCACCACCCGCCCGTCGGCCTCCTGGCGCACCGACAGCGAGAGCTCGACGAGGAGCTCGTGCCCGTCGCGGTGCAGCGCCGGCACCGTGACGACCTCGCCACCCAGCCGCGACTGCCCGGTGTGCACGAACCGCTCGAGACCCCGCTGGTGGGCGGCGCGCAGCCGGGCCGGGACGAGCACCTCGGCGACACTGCGACCGAGCACCTCGATCGCCCGCCACCCGAACACCCTCTCCGCCGCCGGGTTCCAGTCGGTGACGCGCCCGGCGTCGTCGACCTCCACGAAGGCGTCGGCCGCGAGGTCGACGACCTGGCGCAGCCGCCCGGCGCTCTCGAGCAGCTCGGCGCGGGCCTGCTCGCGCTCCAGCACGTGGCCGATCTGCACCGCGACGGCCGACAGCGCCGCGAGCAGCCGGGCGCCCGGCGGCTCGGGCGAGTCGGCCAGCAGCTCCACCACCGCGCTGTGCTCGCCGCGCACGACGACCGGCACGCCGACGACGAGCAGGGCCGACTCGCCGGGGGCCCGCTCGACGAGCTCCCACCCGGGAACCTCGCCCGCCGCCAGCCGCACCGCCCGGGGCAAGGCGTCCGGCCCGCCGGCGACCTCCCGCCGGAGCCGGCCGGCCAGCGGCTCGGCGCCGCACTCGACGCCGTTCGGGGCCCACCGGCCGTCCGACCTCGGCACGAGCACCCGGCCGCTGGCCCAGGAGGTGGTGGCGCAGATCAGATCGAGCGCGACCTGCTCCACCTCGGTCGCCGTCGCCGCGGCGTTCGCGGCGAGCGCGACGGTGTGCAGCATCTCGAGCAGGGCCTGCTCGCGGACGCCGCCGACGGCGCCGGGTCGGGGTGTGTCTCCAGGCATGCGTGTCCCTCGTCGGGTGCGGTGCGTCCCCCGGGCACTATTTGACATCAATCGGTGGCATGAACCCCGCCGAAAGGGTGAAACTTCGGCGAAACGCCCGAAAACTTCGTGTGGCGGACGACGTGGAGCGCCGGTCCGCCGTCAGCTCCGGGCGTGCACGCACCGCCCGCGGCCGTCGGCCTTCGCCCGGTACAGCGCGGCGTCCGCGGCGTGCCGCGCCGCCTCACCCTCCCCGGGCCGCACCCGGGCGGTGCCGATGCTCACGCTGACGCCCGCCGCGGCGGCGGACTGGAGCAGCCGGGTCGCCAGCGCGGCGGCCGCTGCCTCACCGTCGCCGTAGGCGAGCACGGCGAACTCGTCGCCACCGATGCGGTACAGCCGCTCGTCGGCGCGCACGGCGCCGGCCATCGCCGTCGCGAGCCGCTTGAGCAGCTCGTCGCCCGACACGTGGCCGAGCGTGTCGTTCACGAGCTTGAAGTGGTCGACGTCGAGCAGCAGCAGCGTGCGCGGCGCCCGCTGCGTCTCGAGGTCGCGGGCGAACGAGGCGGTGTTGCGCAGGCCGGTGAGCCCGTCCTGCTCCGCGCGGCGGGCCAGCTCGGCGACCAGGCTCGCCACGGCGAGCTGGGAGGCGGCGTGCGCGGCGAGGGTCTCGAGGCACTCGACGACGTCGGTGGCGTGCGCCACCGGCTCGCGGTCGGCGACGACCAGTAGCGCGTGCACCGTGCCGCCGTGCACCAGCGGGTGCACCGACATCCCGCGCACGCCGGCGTCGCGCAGGAAGCGGTAGCCGTCCTCGCGCTCGTCGTGCCCGCCGGGCAGGTGCGACGACGTGCCGGCGCGCACCCAGCCGCGCACCACCTCGATGTCGTCGGGCGACCACGCGCACAGCGCCTCCCGCAACGGGCCGCTGGCGGTGCGGACCCGCGGCCGACGCGGCGGCACGCCGACGACGGCCGCCGACGACATGCCGCTCAGCTCCGCCGCCGCGGCCGCCGTCGCCTGCTCGATGTCGTCCGCCTCGGTGAGCGCCGCGAGCCGCAGCGTCGCCTGCGCCAGCCGCTGCGCCAGCGTGGGCGGCGGGAGACCGCCGAGCCGCCCGATCCGCGCGGCTGGAGCAGGCGGCAGAGCGGCTGGCCGCGCGACGGCGTCGGGCGGCAGCGCCGAGCGCGACTCGACGTTGACGGCGCCGATCACTGCGCCGTCGAGGCGCACCGGCACGCACGCCTCGGCCCGGATGCCCGGCACGGCGGCGATGAACTGCGGGTGGTCGGCGACGTCGGGGACGACGGTGGCGGCGCCTCGCGCGACGGTCTCGCCCACGACGCCGACGCCGGGTGGGAACCCGTCGACGACCTGGTGGTAGCCGTGCGCGGCGTAGCAGCGCAGCCGGCCGCCGGTGAGCACGTAGACGCTGGGCAGCTCGAAGCCGTCGGCGAGCAGCTCGTCGGCGACGGCGCCGCAGACGGCGAGCAGCGCGTCGTGGTCGGCCGTCGCGGCGGGCGCGGCGGGCTCCCCGGGCGCTGCGGGCGCTGCGGGCGCTGATGAGCCGACGGCGAACGTCATGCAGCGTCCTGTTCCGGTGGGGGGCGCGTCGGTCGGGCCGGAGTGTGCCCTCTCTGCCCCGCTTTCGCACCCCCGTACCC
>DATMJH010000163.1:0-2419 GCA_035554015.1 Mycobacteriales bacterium | reverse complement strand
GTCGTCGAGGCGCTGGCCGACGACGCGGTGGCGCACTACGGGGTGTCGACGGGGTTCGGGGCGCTCGCGACCCGGCACATCCCGCGGGAGCGGCGGGCCGACCTGCAGCGCAGCCTGGTGCGCTCGCACGCGGCCGGTTCTGGGCCGGAGGTGGAGCGCGAGGTGGTGCGGGCCCTGATGGTCCTGCGCCTGTCGACGCTCGCGACCGGTCGCACCGGCGTCCGCCCGGAGACGGCGGCGGCCTGCGCGGCGATGCTCACCGCGGGGATCACCCCGGTGGTGCGCGAGTACGGCTCCCTGGGCTGCTCGGGCGACCTCGCCCCGCTCGCGCACTGCGCGCTGGCGCTCACCGGCGAGGGCGAGGTGCGTGACCGCGACGGCGCGCTGCGACCCGCCGCCGACGCGCTGGCCGCGGCCGGCCTCGAACCGGTCACCCTCGCCGAGAAGGAGGGGCTGGCACTGATCAACGGCACGGACGGCATGCTCGGCATGCTGGTGCTCGCCTGCCACGACCTGCGACGCCTGCTGCGGGCCGCGGACGTCGCGGCGGCGATGAGCGTCGAGGCCCAGCTCGGGACGGACGCGGCGTTCGCCGCGGACCTCGTCGCGCTGCGCCCGCACCCCGGCCAGGCCGACTCGGCCGCCAACCTGCGCGCCCTGCTGGCCGGCTCGGCGGTGATGGCCAGCCACCGGACGCCGGAGTGCACCCGCGTGCAGGACGCCTACTCGCTGCGCTGCACCCCCCAGGTGCACGGCGCGGCCCGCGACACCTTGGCCCACGCCGAACAGGTGGCGGGCCGGGAGCTCGCCGCCGCCGTCGACAACCCGGTGGTGACGCCGGACGGGCGGGTGCGGAGCAACGGCAACTTCCACGGTGCCCCGCTCGGTTACGTGCTGGACTTCCTCGCGATCGCCGTCGCGGACCTCGCGTCGATCAGCGAGCGGCGCACCGACCGCTTCCTCGACGTGAGCCGCAGCCACGGGCTGCCGCCGTTCCTCGCCGACGACCCCGGCGTCGACTCCGGCCACATGATCGCCCAGTACACCCAGGCGGGGATCGTCGCCGAGCTCAAGCGGCTCGCCGTACCGGCGTCGGTGGACTCCATCCCGTCCAGCGCGCTGCAGGAGGACCATGTGTCGATGGGCTGGGCCGCGGCACGCAAGCTGCGGCGGGCCGTGGACGGGCTCGGCCGGGTGGTCGCGATCGAGGTGCTCACCGCGGCCCGCGCACTCGACCTGCGCCACCCGCTCGCCGCCGCCCCGGCCACGGGCGCCGTGCGCGACGCCCTGCGCGCCGCCGTCCCCGGGCCGGGGCCGGACCGGCACCTCGCGCCCGAGATCGAGGCCGCGGTCGACCTCGTGACCACCGGCCGTGCCGTCGCCGTCGCCGAGTCGGTGACCGGCCCGCTGCACTGACAGGAGGCAGATCATGGAAGGCGCCCGAGAGGTCCGTGCCGCCCGCGGCACCGCCCGCACCGCCCGGTCATGGCAGACCGAGGCGCCGCTGCGGATGCTCTGCAACAACCTCGACCCCGAGGTCGCCGAGCGCCCCGACGACCTGGTCGTCTACGGCGGCACCGGCCGCGCGGCCCGTGACTGGCGCTCGTTCGACGCGATGGTCCGCACCCTCACCACGCTGGGCGACGACGAGACCATGCTCGTGCAGTCGGGGCGTCCGGTGGGCGTGCTGCGCACCCACGAGTGGGCACCGCGGGTGCTGATCGCGAACTCGAACCTGGTCGGGGACTGGGCGAGCTGGCCGGAGTTCCGCCGGCTGGAGAAGCTCGGCCTGACGATGTACGGCCAGATGACGGCCGGCTCGTGGATCTACATCGGCACCCAGGGCATCCTGCAGGGCACCTACGAGACATTCGCCGCCGTCGCCGCGAAGCGTTTCGAGGGCACCCTCGCCGGCACCCTGACGGTCACGGGTGGCTGCGGCGGAATGGGTGGCGCGCAGCCACTGGCGGTGACGCTGAACGGGGGGGTGTGCCTGGTCGTCGACGTCGACGCCGCCCGGCTGCGGCGCCGGGTGGAGCATCGCTACCTCGACGAGCTGGCCACCGACCTCGACGACGCCCTCGCGCGCTGTGCCGCCGCCCGCGGTGATCGGCGGGCGCTGTCCGTCGGGCTGGTCGGCAACTGCGCCGAGGTGCTGCCGGAGCTGCTGCGCCGGGGCGTCGAGGTCGACGTCGTCACCGACCAGACCTCCGCGCACGACCCGCTGGCCTACCTGCCCGCCGGGGTCGCGCTCGTGTAGTCGGACCAGTCCTCGAGCGCGAAGCCGGAGGAGTTCACCGACCGCGCGCGCGAGTCGATGGCCCGCCACGTCGAGGCGATGGTCGGCTTCCTCGACGCCGGCGCCGAGGTGTTCGACTACGGCAACTCGATCCGCGACGAGGCCCGCCGCGGCGGGTTC
>DATMJH010000162.1:0-12327 GCA_035554015.1 Mycobacteriales bacterium | reverse complement strand
GACCTCGCGCTGCCCGGAGCCCGCCCCGGCCGTCAGGCCGTCGTCGGACACAGCCACCCGGCAGTACCGGATCGGCTTCTTGAAGCCGCTGAGGTCCTCGACGTCGAGCACCTCGGCGACCACGACGCCGCGGACGTCGTGCCCGACGCGGTGCACCTGCTCGACCTCGAGCCCGGCGCGCACGAGCGCGGCGGCCACCTCGTCGGCGTCGGCGGTCAGGTCGGGCAGCAGCGCACGCAGCCACGACAGCGGGACGCGCATCAGGCCTCTCCGCCGAAGGGCACCGTGAAGCGCTGGTCGCCCTCGTAGAAGTCGCGGATGGAGGGAATGCCGTGGCGGAACATCAGCGTGCGCTCCAGGCCCATGCCGAAGGCGAACCCGCTGTACCGCTCCGGGTCGACGCCGCAGGCACGCAGCACCGCCGGGTTGACCATGCCGCAGCCGCCCCACTCGATCCAGCCCTCGCTGGAGCAGACCCGGCACGGCTGCAGCGCGGCGTCGCCGCGGCACGAGAAGCACTGCAGGTCGAGCTCGGCCGAGGGCTCGGTGAACGGGAAGTACGACGGCCGCAAGCGCGTGTGCAGGCCCTCCCCGAACATGGCCGCCGCGAAGTGGTCGAGCGTTCCCCGAAGGTGCGCCATCGTGATGCCCCGGTCGACCACGAGCCCCTCGACCTGGCTGAAGACCGGCGAGTGCGTGGCGTCGAGCGCGTCGGCGCGGAACGTGCGGCCGGGGCAGACGACGTAGACCGGCAGCTCTCGCGTCAGCAGCGAGCGAACCTGCACCGGCGAGGTGTGCGTGCGCAGCACGCGGCCGCTGCCCTCCGGCTCGACGAACAGGGTGTCCTGCATCTCGCGCGCCGGGTGGTCGCGGCCGAAGTTGAGCGCGTCGAAGTTGAACCACTCGTGCTCGACCTCGGGTCCCTCGGCGACCTCCCACCCCATCGCGACGAAGACGTCGGCGATCCGCTCCTGCACCGTGGTCAGCGGGTGCCGGGCACCGCGCGGGAGGCGCGGGGGCACCAGCGTGACGTCGACGGACTCCTCGACGAGCACACGGGCGTCGCGCTCCTCCTCGAGGGCCCGCCGCCGGTCGTCGAGCGCCCGGCCGAGCGCCTGCGACACCTCGTTGACGCGGCGGCCGGCCGCTGCGCGCTCGGGCGGCGGCAGGCCCCCGAGTGCCTTGCGGGCCGTCGCGAGCGGGCTGCGGTCGCCGACCACGGCGGTCTTGACCGCCGCCAGCGCCGACAGGTCGCCGGCCGCCGCGACCGCCTCCAGACCGGACGCCCGGACGGCGTCGAGCGCGGCCTCGCTGTGCAGGTCCGCGAGTGCCGCCGTCGCGGGCGGCGGGGGGTCGGCGGGCACGGGTCAGCGGCTCCAGGGACGGGAGGACGTGAGGACGACGCAGCGCGGCCAGTCTTGCAGAACCGGCCGGTCAGCCGTCCTCGTACGGCGGGCGCCCGGCCGGCAGCAGCACTCGGAACAGCGCGCCGCCCGCGGGCGCGCGGTCGACCTCGACCGTGCCGCCGTGCGCCTCGACCAGACCCTTGACGATGTACAGCCCCAGCCCGGTGCCGCCGCGCTTGCTGCCACGCCAGAACCGGGTGAACACGCGCGCGACCTTCTCCTCCGGGATACCAGCGCCCTCGTCGCCGACCGTGATCTCAGCCCCCGCCCCGACGCCGTCGACGTCGACGGGGCGCAGGGCGACGGTGACCGTGCCCTCGCCGTGCCGCACGGCGTTCTCGAGCAGGTTGCCGACGACCTGTTGCAGCTTGTCGGGGTCGGCCCACGTCTCCGGCAGGCCGGGCGCGGCCTCGAGCACGAAGCGGTCGTCGCCGTCACCCGCCGCGACCCGACCGGCGATGGCCTTGCGGATCGCCTGCTCGAGGTCGACGACCTGCTTCTTGACCTCCAGCCGGCCGGCGTCGATGCGGCTGACGTCGAGCAGCTCGCTGATCAGCCGGGTGACCCGGTCGGCGTCGGCGTTGACCGTCTGGAGCATCACCTTCTTGTGCTCGTCGTCGAAGCGCTCCCACTTGGCCAGCAGCGTGGCGGTGAAGCCCTTGACCGACGTCAGCGGCGAGCGCAGCTCGTGCGCGACGGTCGAGACGAGGTTGGCGCGCGAGCGCTCGACGACGTCGCGGGCGTGCGTGTCGCGCAGGGCGACGACGAGGCGGACGAGGCGGCGCTGCCCGTCGCGCACGTACCGGGCCGTGACCAGCAGGTCGCGCCCGGCCGCCGGACCGGACTCGACCTGCAGCTGGCGCTCCGGCTGCCGGGTGCGGGTGTCGAGCCCGCCCCACGGGGAGGTGCACTGCCACCAGTCTCGTCCCTCGTCGTCGACGAGGGGCAGGACGTCGCGCAGCGGACGGCCGAGCGCGGCGTCGGCCGAGGTGCGCAGGAGCCGCTCGGCGGCCGGGTTGACGACCAGCACGGAGCCGCGCGCGTCCGCCACGACGACGCCGTCGGGCAGGTCGTCGTAGGCCGACTTGTCGGGCTCGGGCACGGTGCTCCCGGGTCACGCGGCGCGGTCTGGGTCGGCAGCACTGTACGGCCGCGTGCCCGCCCGGGGCGTCAGGTGCGCCCCGACCGGCGCTGCGCGCGCGCCGAGGCGTACAGGCACACCGCTGCGGCGGTGGCCAGGTTCAGCGACTCGGCCCGCCCGTGGACGGGCACCCGCACGGTGCGGTCGGCGGCGGCCAGCGCGGCCTCGGACAGCCCGGTCGCCTCGTTGCCGAGCAGCCAGGCGGTGGGCCGCGCGAGCACCCCGCTGTCGAGCAGGTCGTCGAGGTCCTCGTCGCCGGTGCCGCTGGTGGCCAGCAGCTGCAGACCGTTCGCGCGCGCCGCCACCACGCACTCCTCCAGCGCGACGCCGGCCGCCACCGGCAGGTGGAACAGGCTGCCGGCGGTGGCGCGCACGCACTTGCCGTTGTGCGGGTCGACCGAGCCGGCGGTCAGCACGACGGCGTCGGCACCGGCGGCGTCGGCGGCGCGCAGCACGGTGCCCGCGTTGCCGGGGTCGGCCACGGCCTCGAGCACGGCGACCAGCCGAGGCGCTCCGGCCAGCGCGGCGTCGAGCGGCACGTCGACGAGGGCGGCGACGCCGACGACGCCCTGCGGCGTGACCGTCTCCGCCATGGCGGCCAGCACCGGCGGGCTGACCGCGACCACGGTCGTGCCGGCGGCCCGGGCCGCCCGCTCGAGGTCCGGCTGGCGGTCGGGCTCGGCGTAGAGCACCTCGAGGGCGCCGGCGACCAGCGCCTCGCGGACGGCCTGCGGGCCCTCGACGACGAACCGGCGCTCGGCCGCGCGGGCCGAGCGCCGGTGCAGGCGTCGCACTGCCGCGACCCGGGGCGACCGGGTCGAGGTCAGCAGGTCAGGCAGCGGAGCTGTCCGCCGGGCCCGACGTGTCGGCCGGCAGCGCGGCGCGGGCGGTCTCGACCAGCGCCGCGAACGTCGCCGGCTCGTTGACGGCGAGCTCGGCGAGCACCTTGCGGTCGAGCTCGACGCCGGCCAGCTTGAGCCCCTGCACGAAGCGGTTGTAGGTGATGCCGTTCTGCCGGGCCGCCGCGTTGATGCGGGTGATCCACAGCTGCCGGAAGTCGCCCTTGCGCTTCTTGCGGTCGCGGTAGGAGTAGGTCGCCGAGTGGAGCACCTGCTCCTTGGCCTTGCGGTACAGCCGGCTGCGCTGGCCCCGGTAGCCGCTGGCCTGCTCGAGGACGTCCCGGCGCTTCTTGTGGGCGTTGACCGCCCGCTTGACGCGTGCCACGTGTGTCTACCTGCTCTCTCGGGTCGGCGGCCGGCTCAGCGGCCGAGCAGCTTCTTGACGGCGGGGACGTCCTGCTTGGCGACCTCCGCGGTGCCGGTCAGGCGCCGTGTCAGCGTGCTGGGCTTGCGCTCGAGCAGGTGGCGCTTGCCGGCGCGCTCGTGCAGCAGCTTGCCGCTGCCGGTGATCTTGAAGCGCTTCTTGGCGCCGCTGTGGGTCTTCTGCTTGGGCATGTCGCCGTCGTCTCTCTCTGTCGTCTGCCGGTGGCCGGTGGGCCGGTGCTGCGGGGAGCCGCGGCTGGTCGGGCCGGGCGGATCAGGCGGTGGCGGGGTCGGCCGTCGGACCGGCCGGGGCCCCAGCACCGGCCTTGGTGGCCGCCTTCTTGAGGTCCGCCGCGTTCTTGTGCGGAGCCAGGACCATGATCATGTTGCGGCCGTCCTGCTTCGGCGCCGACTCGACGGCGCCGAGGTCCTTGACGTCCTCGGCCAGCCGCTGCAGCAGCCGGTAGCCGAGCTCGGGACGCGACTGCTCGCGACCGCGGAACATGATCGTGATCTTGACCTTGTCGCCCTGCTTGAGGAAGCGGACCACGTGGCCCTTCTTCGTCGCGTAGTCGTGCGGGTCGATCTTGGGGCGGAGCTTCATCTCCTTGATGACGGTGAGGACCTGGTTCTTGCGGCTCTCACGCGCCTTCTGGGCGGCCTCGTACTTGAACTTGCCGTAGTCCATGAGCTTGGCCACGGGCGGACGGGCCATGGGGGCCACCTCGACGAGGTCGAGGTCGCTCTCCTGGGCCATCTGCAGGGCCACGCCGATGGCGACGATGCCGACCTGCTCGCCGTTCGGACCGACCAGCCGTACCTCGGGGACACGGATCCGGTCGTTGATGCGGGGCTCAGCGCTGATGGGGCCTCCAGGTGACAGCGGTGTCGGGGTCGTGACCGGCCCTGGAAGACCGAGGGGCCCGCGCACGCGCAGGGCCCACTCCCCCCGCCGGAGCGGGGCGGCACCCGGCGGTGTCGCCGGGGCGCCGACCGGACCCGGCCGCTGCCGCTCTCGAACGGTCTCGGGGGCGGTGCAGCGCGGGTGGGAGGTGGGGCCTCCGCTTGCACGGCCCTCCGCCACCACCTCGCGCGCACGGGGCGCACGCGGTGGACCGGGAGCCGGGTCGCTCTGGAAGGCTAGCAGCCGTGCCGCCCGCGCAGGAGCCCGTTCCCCCGACCGCAGCAGCGGCGCAGCCCGAGCCCGTGCCGGCACGCGCCGCCGAGCGCGACCTGGCCGACGTCCCGGCAGCCGAGGTCATCGCCGCGGTGGCGGTGCACCTGATGAGCGCTGCCGCGGTGAAGACCGGACTCGGCGAGGAGGGCGAGGCCAGCAAGGACCTCGACGAGGCGCGCAAGCTCATCACGGCGCTGGCCGGCCTGGTCACGGCGGCGCGGCCCGACCTCGGCGTGCACGCCGCGCCGCTGCGCGACGGGCTGCAGACGCTGCAGCGTGCCTTCCGCGAGGCCTCTCCCGTGCCGGACGAGCCCGGCGAGGGCCCCGGCGAACGGCTCACCGGCCCGGTGCGCTGACCGGCCCGTCCTGCGGGCGGCTGCGGCCCCCCGCCCTGCGGGCGGCTCAGCGGCGCCGCCACCACCGGGCCGGCCGGAGCGGCACCTCGGCACCCGGCCCCCCCGGCGGCACCGCGGCCAGGTCGAGACCGCCCGGCGGCAGGGCGCCGGACGCGCGCCGGCGGACCCGCTCGGCCAGACCGGCGAGGTCACCGGCGCTCATGACGGCCCTCGGCACGACGCCGAGCACCGGCCCGTCCGGCCCGTCGAGCAGCCGCGCCGCCGACACCGGCTCCCCGTCGAGCGCGGCCGCGAGCGCCAGCACCAGCCGCTCGTCGGGCGGCTGGGCAGGCCCGCTCAGCTGGGCATCGGTGCGGCGGGTCGACACCCCGGCACCCGGCACGGGCACGCGTCCCGCGGCGAGCTCGCCGAGCTCCGCGGCCTTCACGACGAACACCGCCGTCGGTGGGTCGAGCAGCAGCGCGACGGCGCCGTCGCCGAGCGCCGTGGCGCACGCCGTCGGGCCGGGCACCGGCACCGGCCGCGCGTCGGCCTGCCAGCGCTGCACGGCGTGCCCGTCGGTGAACGCGGCCAGCGCACGGCCGCCGTCGGCGCCGGCGACCGACAGCAGCGCCATCTCGGTGGCGCGCTCCTGCCGCAGACCGGTGGTCGCCGACTGCTCGGTCCCGAGCGACCGGGCGGCCAGGGCCAGGAACACCCGCGCGCCGCTCAGCGCCGCGAGCACCTCGGCCCGCGTGGCGGCGTCGCGGCTCGCCGTCCAGCGCTGCAGGGCCGCGGACAGCCTCGGGTCCGGACGCCCGTCGTCGACCGCGCGCGTCACCCGCGCTGCTCGCGCGACCGGGCGAGCAGCCGGCGCAGCTCGACCACGGCGTCGACGGCGCGGTCGCCGTCGTTGGCCTGCACCGCCAGCAGTGCCACGGTGTCGTCGTCCTGCAGCTCGAGGCTCGCCCACGAAGCACCCTCGTCGAACCGCACCGCGCGCACGACCTCCCACGGCAGCGCCGTCTCGGTGAGCACGTTGCGCACCCGCACGCCGTCGACGCCCGCGACGACGCGCGCGCGGGTGAACGACAGCGCCGCCCCGCCCAGCAGCACTCCCAGCCCGGTCATGGCGACGGCGTCGGCGGTGCGGAACCCGGCCTCACCCTCCGACCGGGTCAGCCCCCAGCCGACCCCGGCGAACACCGCGACGACGAGCAGGGCGACACCGATGCACACCCGGGTCAGCCGCCTCGGGCGCACCACGAGCGGGGCGTCGCTCATCGGCGCCGCACCCCCAGCCCGCTGATGCCCACGGCGACGAGGGTGAGGGCCGCGCCGGCGACGGTCGCGGCGGCGATGCCGGTGTCGGTGGCCGGGACGGCGAGGTCGATGACGAGGGCCCCGACCAGCTGCCCGGCGACCACCGCGAGGCCGAGCCGCAGGACGCCGAGCCGGCGGACGACGACGGCCGCGACGGCGACGAAGCTGGCGCCGATCGGGCCGCCGAGGTACAGGTACCAGGCGTCGATGCCGGGCCACCGGCCCTCCGGCAGTCCGCGCACCGCCACCGCCACCGCGAACGCGAGCAGCAGCGCCGCCGTGCCGACGACGAAGTTCACCAGCGTCGCCACGCCGGCGTCGCCGGTCGTCCGGCGGACCCGGCCGTTGAGCGCCTGCTGGACCGCGATGAGGAAGCCGGCGCCGACGACCAGGGCCAGCAGCAGCGGCTCGGCCTCGCGCGCGTCGCGGCCGAGCGACCCCAGCGCCACCGCGACCACGCACAGCAGCGCCCCGGCGATGCGCGGTGCGGTGAGCAGGTGCGAGCCGCCCGGGCCGAGCCCCGCACGGTCGACGGCGAGGCCGCCGGCGGTCTGCCCGGCGACGAGCCCGACGGTGAGCAGCGCGACGCCGATCCGCGGCGTCGCCGCCGCGCCGACCGCGACGAGCGAGGCGCCACCGAGGCCGCCGAGCCGCGTCCACCACGGCACCTCCCGCACCCGCGCCACGGCCGCGCGCGCCGCCGGCCGGGCCAGGACGACGGCCACGACGGCGACCAGGCCGGTCGCGAAGGAGACCACCGCGGCGAGCAGCGCGTCCTCCAGGCGCACGCCGAGCTCGCCGTTGACCCGCTGCTGCAGGGCGACGAGCGACCCGGACACGACCGCGGCGACGAGCGCGACCGTGGCCGTCGCCGATGCCGTACCCGGCTCGTCGGCGGTCGCCGCCGCCGCCACTACTCGACGATCTTGGAGATCGGCAGCTCGAGGATGTCGCGCGCCCCGGCCGCCTTGAGCGAGGGGATCAGCCGGTTGACGCCCTGCTTGGGCACCACGGTCTCGAGCGCGCGCACGTCGTCGGCGGCGGTGGACATCACGGTCGGCGAGCTCATGGCCGGCAGCACGGCCAGCACGCCGTCGAGCTGGACGACCGGCACGTTGAGCTTGAGCAGCACCGTGTCCTGCGCGCGAAGCGCGCCCTGCAGCAGCACGACGAGGTCGTCCATGGCGGCGCGCTTGGCGTCGTCCTGGTAGGCCTCGCGGTTGGCGAGCAGCTCGGTGCGGCTGGTGAGCAGCGTCGCGATGATCTTCAGGCCGGCCTTCTTGAGGCTCGAGCCGGTCTCGGTGAGGTCGACGATGGCGTCGACGATGTCGGGGATCTTCGCCTCGGTCGCGCCGTGGCTGGTGAAGACCTTCGCCTTCACGCCCTGCTCCTCGAGGTAGCGGCGGGTCAGCTCGGGCATCTCGGTGCTGATGCGCACGCCGTCCGGCAGGTCCGCCGCGGACTCCCACGGCGACTCCCTCGGCACGGCGAGCACGACGCGCACCGTGCGCTCGCCGGCCCGGCCACCGCCGATCTCGCCGAGGCTGACGACGTCGGCGCCGGTCTCGGCCACCCAGTCGCGACCGGAGATGCCGAGGTCGAAGATGCCCTGCTCGACGTAGGTCGGGATCTCCTGGGGGCGCAGGAAGCGCACCCGGTCGATGCGCGGGTCGTCGATCGAGGCGTGGTAGTCGCGCTCGGAGCCGCGCAGCACGCGCAGGTCGGCGGCGGAGAACAGGTCGAGCACCTGCTTCTCGAGGCTGCCCTTCGGCAGGACGACGGCGAGCACGGGAGACCTTTCGTGACAACGGGTGCGGCGGCGGGCCGACGGACAGTCTGCCGGGTCAGCCGGCGGGCGGCCGCTCGCCCGCCCGCAGCGACCGCAGCGCCAGCGCCGTCTCGAGGGCTGCGGCGGTCGCCTGCGCGCCCTTGTCCTCGCTCGCGCCGGGCAACCCGGAGCGGTCGATCGCCTGCTGCTCGGTGTCGCAGGTGAGCACGCCGTTGCCGACCGGCGTGCCGGTGTCGAGCGCGACCCGGGTCAGCCCGTAGGTGACGGCGTCGCACACGTAGTCGAAGTGCGGCGTGCCGCCGCGGACGACCACCCCCAGCGCGACGACGGCGTCGTGCCGCTGCGCCAGCTCCTGCGCGACGACGGGCAGCTCGACGGCACCCGGCACGCGCACGACGGTCGGGTCGCCGACGCCGCAGCGGCGGGCGGTCTGCAGGGCGGCGTCCAGCAGCGCGCCGGTGATGCGCTCGTGCCAGCGGGTCGCGACGACGCCGAGGGTGAGGCCGGTCGCGTCGACCGCCGCCTGCTGCGGCGCACCGGCACCGCTCACGACCCCCCCTCCCCGCGACGATCTTCGCCTTCTGCCGGCGACACGCCGTCGCCGGCCGGCCGAGGACGAAGATCGTCGAGGTCGGTCGGCGCGACGGCGTCGGCCGAGGCCTCGGTGTCCTCCTCGAACGCCGCCAGGCCGGGCAGGTCGTGGCCCATCCGGTCGCGCTTGGTGCGCAGGTAGCGCAGGTTCTCCGGCGTCGGGTGCACCGGCAGCCCGACCCGGCCGACGATCTCCAGGCCGTAGCCCTCGAGGCCGGCCCGCTTGGTGGGGTTGTTGGTGAGCAGGCGCATCGAGCGGATGCCGAGGTCGGCGAGGATCTGCGCGCCGGTGCCGTAGTCGCGGGCGTCGGCGGGCAGGCCGAGCTCGAGGTTGGCGTCGACGGTGTCGGCACCGGTGTCCTGCAGCGAGTAGGCCTGCAGCTTGTGCATCAGGCCGATGCCGCGGCCCTCGTGCCCGCGCACGTACAGCACGACGCCGCGACCCTCGGCGGCGACGGCCGCCAGCGCGGCGTCGAGCTGCGGGCCGCAGTCGCAGCGGCGGGAGCCGAAGACGTCGCCGGTCAGGCACTCGGAGTGCACGCGCACCAGCACGTCCCGGCCGTCGCCGATCTCGCCCCGCACCAGCGCGACGTGGTCGGCGCCGTCGAGCACCGACTGGTAGCCCACGGCGCGGAAGACGCCGTGCGCGGTCGGGATCTGCGCCTCGGCGACCCGGCGCACCTGCTTCTCGGTGCGCCGCCGCCACGCGATGAGGTCGGCGATCGAGATGATCGCGAGGTCGTGGGTGGCCGCGAAGACCTGAAGCTCGTCGAGCCGGGCCATGCCGTGCTCGTCCTTCTCGCTGACGATCTCGCAGATGACCCCGGCCGGCGGCAGCCCGGCCAGCCGGCACAGGTCGACCGCGGCCTCGGTGTGGCCGGCCCGGCGCAGGACGCCGCCCTCGAGCGCGCGCAGCGGATTGACGTGGCCGGGGCGGGTGAGGTCGAACGGCGTGGTGGCCGGGTCGGCCAGGACCTGGCAGGTGCGGGCGCGGTCGGCCGCGGAGATGCCGGTCGTCACACCCTCGCGCGCGTCGACCGTGACGGTGTACGCGGTGCGCATCCGCTCCTGGTTGGTGCTCACCATGAGCGGCAGCTCGAGCCGGTCGAGCGCCGGCGCCGTCATGGGCACGCACACGTAGCCGGAGGTGTGCCGGATCATGAAGGCCATCAGCTCGGGCGTCGCCTTGCTGGCGGCGAAGACGAGGTCGCCCTCGTTCTCGCGGTCCTCGTCGTCGACGACGACGACGGCCTTGCCGGCGGCGATGTGGGCGACCGCCCGCTCGATGCTGTCGAGCCCGGTGACGGGCGCGACCGGTTCGGCGCTCATGACGTCCCTCCCGCCGGTGCGCTCGCACCGGAGACCTGTGCCTGCAGCAGCTTCTCGACGTACTTGGCGGTGACGTCGACCTCGAGGTTGACGACGTCGCCGGGCCGGCGGCGGCCGAGGGTCGTGGCCGTCAGCGTGGTCGGGATGAGGCTGACCTCGAACCACTCGTCGGCGATCGCGCTGACCGTCAGGCTCACGCCGTCGACGGCGACGGACCCCTTCTCGACGACGTACCGGCCGAGCCCGTCGGGCAGCGTGACGCGCACGACGGTCCAGTGCTCCCGCGGGTCGACCGACAGCACCTCGCCGGTGCCGTCGACGTGGCCCTGCACGAGGTGGCCGCCGAGCCGGTCCTGCAGCCGGACGGCGCGCTCCAGGTTCACCGGCGTGCCCGGCGCGAGGCCGCGCAGCGACGAGCGGCGCAGCGTCTCGGCCATGACGTCGGCGGTGAAGGCGCCGTCCTCGCTGTCGACCACGGTGAGGCAGACGCCGTTGACGGCGATCGAGTCGCCGTGCCGGGCGTCGCTCGTGACGACCGGACCGCGGACGGTGAGTCGGCTGGCGTCCCCATGGTCGTCCACGGCGAGCACCTCGCCGAGCTCCTCGACGATCCCGGTGAACACCTCAGGCCTCCCTGTGCGGTCGCAGCGTCAGCCGCACGTCGTCGCCGATACGCGTGACGTCGTCGAGGCGCAGCCGGTGCGCGGCCGAGACGGTCGTGACACCGGCGCCCTGCAGCGCGGCGGTGCCGTCGCCCAGCAGGGTCGGCGCGACGTAGCCGACCACCTTGTCGACGAGCCCCTGGCGCACGAACGCGCCGGCGAGCGTCGGCCCGCCCTCGAGCAGCACGCTGACCAGGTCGCGCCCGGCGAGGGCCTGCAGGAGGGCGACGAGGTCGACGTGGCCGTCGTCGTCCCCCGGCAGCGGCAGCTGGTCGGGGTAGGTGCCCTCGTCGACGTCGGAGCGGGTGGCGACCACGGCCGGGCGGGGGCCGGACAGCGCGCGGGCGGTGAGCGGCGTGCGGCCGCGGCTGTCGACGACGACGCGCAGCGGCTGGTGGCCCGGGTCCGGGCGCGCGGTGAGCAGCGGGTCGTCGGTGAGGACGGTGCCGACGCCGGCGACGACGGCGTCGCACTCGGCCCGCAGCCGGTGCACGTCGGCCCGGGACTCCTCGCCGGTGATCCAGCGGCTGGTGCCGTCGGCGGCGGCGCTGCGGCCGTCGAGCGTCGCGGCGTACTTCCAGGTGACGAACGGCCGGCCGGTGGCGCGGCTGGTGAGCCAGGCCTCGAGCGGGCCGCGGGCGACCTCGTCGGCGAGCACCTGGGCGACGTCGACACCGGCCGCGCGCAGGACGGCGGCGCCGCCGCCGGCGTCGCTGCTCGGGTCGGCGCAGGCATAGACGACGCGGGCGATCCCGGCGTCGATCAGCGCGGTGGTGCACGGGCCGGTGCGCCCGGTGTGCCGGCACGGCTCGAGCGTGACGACGGCGGTGCCGCCGCGGGCCCGCGGCCCGGCTGACTGCAGTGCGACGACCTCGGCGTGCGGACCGCCCGGCGGCCGGGTCCAGCCCTCGCCGACGACGTCGCCGTCGGCGTCGAGGACGACCGCGCCGACCGGCGGGTTGGGGCTCGTGCTGCCGAGCGCGGCACGGGACAGCTCGACGGCGCGACGCACCGCGTCGAGCTCCCGGGCCGTCGCCGTCACCGCTGTCCCCTCGTGCGCTGTCCGAGCGCTGCCGGGGACGGGCGCACACGGGGTCGAGCGACCGCGACGCCCGCGCGCTCCCTCTCCTCCGGACTCTCACCGTCGGTCCCGGAGTTCCACCGGGTCCACCGCTGGCTGGCTGCGAGCGGTGGACCCGGTGCAACTCCGGGACCGACGGTGAGAGTCCGGAGGAGAGGCAGCGCGCGGGGCGGTGCCAGGCGCGCCTGCGGGTGAGCCGGGTGCCCGCCCGTCCCCGGAGCGCGCAGCGAC
>DATMJH010000161.1:0-5384 GCA_035554015.1 Mycobacteriales bacterium | reverse complement strand
GCCCTGCACGGCCGCGACGGCGCCTGCCGCCAGCGACGAGTTCCGCGCGGCGCTCCGCACCCGGCTCATGGCCGTCGCGGCCGTGCAGGGCGTCGGGTCGGCAGCGTCGGCCCCTGCTCCGGCAGCTGCTGCCGTGTCGTGGCGCCAGCGCGCCGCGACCGTCGCCGCGGGCCTGACCGCCGGCGTCGTCGCGGTCACCGGGGTCAGCGTCGCGGCCAGCATGTCGCTGCCCGGCGACCCCTTCTACCGCGTCAAGCGCGCCGCGGAGGGCGTCCAGCTGCGACTGGCCGACGGCGCCGCCGAGGAGGGGCGGCGGCATGCGCAGTTCGCCGCCGAGCGGCTGCGCGAGCTGGAGGAGATGGTGGCCGGCGGCTCGCTGTCGACCGGCGAGCTCGCCGCCGCGCTCGCGCTGCTCGACGACATGGATGCCGACACGCGCAACGCCCAGCGGCTGCTCACCGCTGCCTTCCGCGACACCCGCGACGCCGCGCCGGTGCAGGAGCTCGCCGACTTCGCCGAGCAGCAGCGCGCCGGGCTGTCCGGGCTCATGGACGACCTGCCGGACGACCTGCGACCCCGAGCCACGACGAGCCTCGCGCTGCTCACCGAGGTGCAGGCCACGGCCGAGGAGCTGCTGCTCCTGCGCCACTGCACCGCCGAGTGCGACCCGGAGGCGTCCGCACCGGTGCTCGACGACCCCGGCAGCTCGGTCGGCACGCCGTGCGAGTGCCCCGCGCCGGTGCCGGCGCCGACCGTCGCGCCGCCGGCGCCGTCCGCGACGACCCCGGCTCCCGCTCCGACGCCGTCCGGCTCGTCCGGCTCGTCCGGTGACCCCACCCCTGCGCCGCCGCCGGCCACGTCGCCGTCGCCCAGCCCGACCCCGCTCGTCCCGCTGCCGACGCTGCCGACCCGACGCCCTGCACGGCCGCGACGGCCATGAGCCGGGTGCGGAGCGCCGCGCGGAACTCGTCGCTGGCGGCAGGCGCCGTCGCGGTGCCGAGCTCGCGCAGGGCGGCGACGAGCGCGACCTCGCGCGCCACGCCGTTCGCCTGGGCGGGCACGACGCCGCTGGAGAGCGCCTGGTCGAGCTCGGCGGCGCGCTTGCGCGAGACGGTGGTCAGCTCCATCGACGACCCTCCTCCCTGGCAGCGGCGGGTACGGGGGCGCCCGACACCAGGAGCAACGAGCCCCCGGGCCGACAGGTGACGGGGTCGGGGCGAAGATGGTCAGAACGGACTACCCGGGGGCGCGGACGGACGACGGTCACAGCTCCACCCCCTCGGGCAGGAGCCGGCCGAGCGTGCGGACGGCGCGGTACTGCAGCGCCTTGACCGCGCCCTCGTTCTTGCCCATCACCGCCGCCGTCTCGGCGACCGACAGCCCCTGCAGGAAGCGCAGCGCGATGCACTCCTGCTGCTCGGCGTTGAGCTGCCTGACCGCTTCGAGCAGCACCTTGTTCTGCATCGACTCGAGGACGGCGCCCTCCGGCGACTCCTCGACCAGGCGACCGGCCGTGCCGCCGACCACGCCGACGTCGTCCGTCGTCATCTCGAGCTTGTAGCGGCTGCTCTTGTAGTGATCGGCGATGAGGTTGCGCGCGATGGTCACGAACCACGCGCCGACGTCGCGGCCCTGCCAGGTGAAGCTGCCGATGCGGCGCAGCGCGCGCAGGAACGTCTCGCTGGTCATGTCCTCGGCCAGCGCGCGGTCGCCGACGCGGTAGGAGATGTAGCGGTAGACGACGTCGACGTAGCGGTCGTAGAGCTCGCCGAAGGCGTCGGCGTCGCCGGACTGCGCGCGCTCGACCAGCCGCAAGGCGGTGGCGCTGTCCCCCTCTGCGGGGGCGTGCCCCTGCTCCGGCGGGGACGCGACGGCGTCGTCGCCGGCCGCCGGGACGGCGTCGTCAGCGGCCGCGGCCGGGGCCGGGACGACCACCGCCGGCGCCGTGCCCGTGCCGCCCCGGCGCGCGGGGGTCGCGGCGCGGGCGCACCCGGCACCGGCGAGCGCGAGAGCGCCGGCGCCCCGCGCGGCGCGCGCACGACGGGCCCGCTCCTCCGCCTGCGCCTCGGCCACCGCCGCCCGCAGGGCAGCCAGCCCCGCGGTCGGGACGGCGGCCGCCGGACGGCTCACGGGGACTCCTGGGGGCGAGGCGGATCCCGGTCACGCGCCGTGAGGGCTGGACCGCGCAGCGCCATGGTAGGTCGGGGGAGGGCTCTCGGAGGTGTCTTCGGCAGATCTGGCCGACGTCCGAAGCCCCTCGGTCCGGACCCCGAGGGCCGGACCGGGACGTACCGTGGTGACATGCCGGCCCGACCCTCCTCCGCTGGGCCAGGGGCCGCCCGGCGCTCGGCCGCCGGTCCTGCTGCCGCGCGCGCCGGAGCCTCCGCCCGTCCCGCCGCCTCCCGCGTCGGGGGCGCCGCCCGTCCCGCCGCCCGCTCGGCGCCGGCCGCGGTCGTGGAGCGCCGTCGCCGCGCGGCCGCCCGCCGCCGCCGGCACCGGCTGGTGGCGCGCACGCTGCTCGTCGGCCTGCTCGCCGTCCTGCTGGGAGCGACGACGTTCGTGACCGGGCTGCTGGCGGCGCCCTTCGACGAGCAGCAGGTGCCACCACCGCCGAAGCCGGTGCTCATCCTGGCCCAGGACGGGACGCAGATCGGGTCCCTGCGCCCGACCAAGCGCCGGGAGATCGTCCCGCCCGAGTCCATCCCGCAGGTCATGCGAGACGCGATCATCGCGGCGGAGGACGAGCGGTTCCTCGAGCACCGCGGTGTCGACCCGCTGAGCATCACCCGCGCGTTCCTGCGCGACGTCACCGGCGGCCAGACCCAGGGCGGCTCGACGCTCACCCAGCAGTACGTCAAGAACGTGTACGTCGGCAGCGACCGCACGCTCACGCGCAAGATCCGCGAGGCGGCCATCGCCTACCGGCTCGAGAAGCGCAAGAGCAAGCAGCAGATCCTCACCGACTACCTCAACGTGCTGTTCCTCGGCAACGGCACGTACGGCGTGCAGGCGGCCTCGCGCTACTACTTCGGCGTCGACGTCCGCGACCTCGACCTCGACACGGCGACCGGCAGGCGCGACCCCGGGCTCGGGCTCGCCCGCGCCTCCATGCTGGCCGGTATCGCGCCCGCGCCGTCGGCGTGGAACCCGGTCAAGGACATGACGCTGGCCAAGGCGCGGCAGCGGTACACGCTCAACCGGCTGGTCATCGACGGCAAGCTCTCACCGGAGCAGGCCGGTGACGCCTACGGGCGGCAGCTGGTCATCGTCAAGGAGACCCCGCCGCCGCCGGAGACGACCGCGCCGGAGTTCGCCGACCTGGTCGCCGACGCCGTGCGGGCCAAGTACACGACGGCCGAGGACGAGGACCTGCTCTACCGCGGCGGCCTGCGCGTCCGCACGACGCTCGACGTCACGTGGCAGGAGGCGGTCACCCAGGCGGCCCGTGAGGTGCTGCCCGACGCGAACGACCCGCAGGCGGCCGTCGTCGCGATCGACCCGCGCAACGGCGACGTCAAGGCGATGACGACGTTGCGGCGCTACCCGACCAAGGTCGACGCGCAGGGCAACGTGCGTGAGGCGACCGACGGCTACCAGCGGTTCGGCTTCAACCTGGCCACCGACGCCCACCGGTCGGTCGGGTCGACGATCAAGCCGTTCACTCTCGCCGAGGCGGTCAAGCAGGGCTACTCGCTCGGGCAGCGCCGGCGGGCGCCCGGGCGCGACTGCCTGCCCAATCCCGGTGGCGAGCCGAACCCGTACTGCTACGGCAACGCCGGGGAGGCCAGCTACGGCGGGCGGCTGACCCTGCGGACGGCGCTGCAGAAGTCGGTCAACACGGTCTTCGTGCCGCTGGCCAACGAGGTCGGCCGCGAGAACGTCGCGCAGCTGATGCTCGCCGCCGGGGCCAAGCCGTCACCCGCCTTCCCGATCAAGTCGGGCAACCTCTCGTTCGGCCTCGGCGCCGGCGTCGAGGTGACACCGCTGTCGATGGCCAACGCCTACGGCACCCTGGTGAACGCGGGCAAGCACGTGCCGCCGCGGTTCGTGCTCGAGACCAGGAACGAGGCCGGCGCCGTGCTCGAGAAGGCGGGCGACCCGGCGCCGAAGCAGGTGCTGCCCCCCGAGGTGGCCGACGCCGTCACCGACGCGATGTCCGGAGTGACCTCCGGCGGCGGCACGGCGCCGCGCGCGCGGCAGCCGTTCCCGGTCTACGGCAAGACCGGGACGACGAACGACAGCGTCGACGCCTGGTTCATCGGGTGCGCCCGCGAGCCGCACCACCTGTGCCTGGCGGTCTGGATGGGCTTCGAGGACCAGAACTGCGCGGGTGTGCAGAGCCGGTCGTGCGGCGGGATGTTCGGCGTCAACGGCGTCCGCCAGGTGTACGGCGGCACGCTGCCCGCCGCGATCTTCGCCCGCGCCATGGAGCTGCACCGCGAGATCTCCGCGCGCAAGGCGGCCCCGCCGGCACCGCCGCCGGCGCAGTCGGCGTCGGACGAGGAGCCCGACGCCGAGCCGACCCGGCGCGCGCGGACCCGCTCACCGGAGCCGGCGCCGACCCAGGCCGAGGAGCCCGCTCCGCCGGCTCCGGCTCCGCCGCCCGCGCCGGAGCCCGCGCCCGCGCCGGAGCCCGAGCCGGAGCCGCGGCCCACCAGGCCGCCGCCGACGTCGGAGGGCACGATCCTGCCGGCCCCACCGGGCCAGGACGACCGCGGATCCGGTCCGGAGCCGCCCCCCGACGGCTGACCGCTCGCACCTGCAAGCGCGCCACGGCTCGTGTGCCAGACTCGCCCACGTCGCAGTCCCCGCGTGGAAGGGCAGTGCGTGACCACGCCGTCGACGGCCCGGCTCGCCGGTCCTGCAGGACCGGCGAGCGACGACCCCGCGCTGCGCGGCGATCTCGCCGCGCTCGTCCGCGCGGCGGCCGAGCGGACGCCGGACAAGGACGCGCTGCTGTTCCACGGCCGCCGGCTGACCTGGCGCGAGCTCGACGACCTGGTCGACCGCACGGCGGCGGCACTTCGGTCGCTCGGGCTCGCCCCCGGTGACCGGCTCGGGCTGCAGCTGGGCAACACGCTGGAGTTCCCGGTCGTGTACTTCGGCGCCCTGCGCGCCGGACTCGTCGCGGTGCCGCTCAACACCGGCTACACCCCGGCCGAGCTGCGACACGCCCTGTCCGACAGCGGCGCGCGGGCGCTCGTCGTCCGCCGGCGCGGTGCCGCGGCGGCCGAGCAGCTGGCCGGCGAGCTCGACGCGCTCGAGCACGTCGTGGTGGCCGACGGCGAGGGCGCCGGCTCGCTGACGGCGCTGCAGGACGCTGCCGAGACCGGCCCGGTGGAGCCCGGCCGCGGCGGCGAGGACCTGGCCGTCGTGCTGTACAC
>DATMJH010000160.1:0-3674 GCA_035554015.1 Mycobacteriales bacterium | reverse complement strand
CCGGCACCGTCCTGCGGGACGGCCTCGAGCGCGTGCTGCGCGGCAACACCGGCGCGCTCATCGTGCTGGGCCACGACCGCAGCGTCGAGCAGCTGTGCACCGGCGGCTTCCACGTCGACGTCGAGTTCACCGCCCAGCGGCTGCGCGAGCTGTGCAAGCTCGACGGCGCCGTCGTCGTCACCTCCGACCTGTCGCGGATCGTCCGGGCCGGCGTCCAGCTGGTGCCCGACCCCAGCATCCCGACCGACGAGACCGGCACCCGGCACCGCACGGCCGAGCGGGTGGCCAAGCAGACGCGCAACCCCGTCATCAGCGTCAGCCAGTCGATGCGCATCGTCGCGCTGTACGTCGACGGCCACCGGCACGTCCTCGACGACAGCGCCGCGATCCTGTCCCGCGCCAACCAGGCGCTCGCCACCCTCGAGCGCTACAAGCTGCGCCTGGACGAGGTCGCCGGCACGCTGTCCGCACTGGAGATCGAGGACCTCGTCACCGTCCGCGACGCGATGGTGGTGAGCCAGCGCCTGGAGATGGTCCGGCGCATCGCGCGCGAGATCGAGGGCTACGTCGTCGAGCTGGGTACCGACGGCCGGCTGCTGTCGCTGCAGCTCGACGAGCTCATGGCCGGCGTCGAGGTCGACCGCGAGCTGGTCGTCCGCGACTACCTGGTGGAGGGCACCGGGCGCCGGCGCCGGTCGGTCGAGGACGCGCTCGCCGCGCTCGACGGCCTGTCCGCCGCCGACCTGCTCGACCTGTCGGCGGTCGCGAAGGCGACCGGGCACCCGGCGTCGGCCGACGCCCTGGAGGCGGCGGTCAGCCCGCGCGGCTACCGGCTGCTCGCCAAGGTGCCTCGGCTGCCGCGGTCGGTGGTCGACCGGCTCGTCGAGCACTTCGGCGGGCTGCAGAAGCTGCTCGCCGCCGGCATCGACGACCTGCAGGCGGTCGAGGGCGTCGGCGACACCCGGGCCCGCAGCGTGCGCGAGGGGCTGTCCCGGCTGGCCGAGAGCTCGATCCTCGAGCGCTACGTCTGAGCCGGCGCCGGCTGCGTCGGCGAGCCGGCGGCCGGCGTGCGGTGAGCCGCCTCCACCATGCGCTGCAGGTCGACGAGGAACACCACGCCGTCGGCCCCGCGCAGCACCTCCACGACGTAGGACGGCAGCACGTCCGACCGTGGCCCGCCCGCGGGCGGCAGCTCGTCGTCGCGGACGACCGCGCGGACGGCGTCGACCGCCACGCCGACCGGACCGCCGGTCGTCGCGTCACCGGCCGCGGCGTCGGAGCCCCCGGCGTCCGGCCGGTCCACGACGAGCACGTCGCCGCGCTCGCCGGGCCGGGGCCGCAGGTCGAGCACGGGCAGCGCGCTGCCGCGCAGGTCGAGCACGCCGGCCAGCGGCGGGTGCATACCCGGCAGGTCGGCGAGGCCCTGCAGGCGCACCACCTCGCGCACCTCGGTCAGCGGCGTCGCGTAGTGCTGGGCGCCGAGCAGGAAGGTCACCAGGCCGCTCACGACGCCTCCCCCTCGAGCACCCGGGCCTCGAGCTCGGCACCGAGCCGGCCGCACAGAGCGACGAGCTCGCCGACCGTGCGGCCGCCGAGCTCCGGCGCAGGCAGCGCGGCGGGGCGACGCGACAGCACGGCTGCCGCCGCGCGGTACTCGCGGGCAGCCGCCGCTCGGTGACCCTGGCGGGCCAGTGCCCCGGCGAGCTGGAAGTGGCCCATGCCGTCGTCAGGGTCGAGGTAGAGCGCCTTGCGCAGGCTGACCAGCGCGTCATCGTCGTGGCCGAGCGCGACGAGGGCGTCGCCGCGCAGCCGGTGGGCGTCGGCGCGCAGCGGCTCGGTGGCAGCCACGACCGCGGCCAGCGACGCGGCGTCGGGATAGCGGCCCTCCGCCAGCGCGGAGCGGGCGGCCTCCAGCGGGTCGGCGGCCGAGCGCGGCTCGGGCGGCCGGGGCACGCTCGGGACGGCGCTCTCGCGGACCGGCGCCAGCGACCGGGCCAGCGCGTCCCACGCGCGCCGCGGTGCGGTGCGCCGCTCGCCCGAGGCGGGCGGACGTCCCGCGTCGGTGCGACGGTCGGGCAGGACGGCGCGCCGTTCGACGGCCCCCGCCGGGCCGTCCAGTCGGCGGTAGACGAAGGCCGCGCTGTCGCCGGTGCCCAGCGCCACCAGTCGGAACTCGTCGCTGATCTGCCACAGCGTCTCGGCGTGCCCGAGGAACAGGTAGCCGCCGTCGCGCAGCGCGCCGTGCAGGCGGCCCATCAGAGCCCGGGTCGTCTGCCGGCTGAAGTAGATGGTGACGTTGCGGCACAGCACGAGGTCGAGCCGGTCGTCGGCAGGGAACGGCACCGCGTCGGTGACGAGGTTGTGGTTGAGGAAGGTGACCAGCGAGCGCACCTCCGGGCGCACCTCGTACCGGCCGTCCGCGCGGGCGACGAAGAACCGGCCGAGCTCGTCGGGGGTGGCCAGCTGCACGGCGCGAGGGCCGTAGACCCCCTCGCGGGCGGCGGCCAGCGCGCGCTCGGAGACGTCGGTCGCCACGACCTGGACGTCCCAGCCGTCGGTCGACGGCAGCAGCTCGCGCAGGAGCATCGCGACCGTGTACGGCTCCTCCCCGGTGGAGCAGCCGGCGCTCCACACGCGCAGCCGGCGGCTGCCGGCCGCGGCGGCGCGGACGAGCTCCGGCACGACGTGCGCCCGCAGCGCGCGGATCTGCGGTGGGTTCCGGAAGAAGTGGGTCTCCTGGATGGTGACCTCGTCGAGCAGGGCCTGCCGCTCCGGCGACTCGGGCGCCGAGACCCGGTCGATGTACTCGGCCACCGACGCGACCCCGGTGCAGCGCAGCCGCTCGGCGACGGAGTAGGCCAGGGACTCGCGACGGGTGTCGTCGAACACGAGCCCGGCCAGCTTCGCCAGCAGCATCCGCAGCCGGGCGAAGTCGTCGTCGGACAGGCGGACGGACGCCGTCACGACGCGCCCCGAGCCGAGGAGCCGCGGCCGACGACGTCGAGCACCGCACCGCCGATGCGGTCGACGGCGAGCTGGTGCTGCACGGCACCGAGCGCGGCGGCCGCCGCCGGCATGCCGTAGACGGCGCAGGTCGCCTCGTCCTGGCCGATCGTCACCGCACCGCGCTCGCGCATGAGCCGCAGCCCGGCGGCGCCGTCGCGGCCCATGCCGGTGAGCAGCACGCCGCACGCCCGCGGACCGAGCGCGGCGGCGACGCTGGAGAAGGTGGCGTCGATGCCGGGCACGTGGAACTGCCCCGGGTCGGGCGGCACGCACACCACCCGCAGCCGGTCGTCCTGCACCAGCAGGTTGCCGCCGCTGGGGGCGATCGTCACCGTGCCCGGTGCGAGCCGCCGGCCGCTCTCACCCACCACCACCGGCAGCGGCACCAGCCCGTCGAGCCACGCCGCGAGCCCGGGGATGAAGCCCTCGGCCATGTGCTGCACGACGACGACGGCCTGCTCGAGGTCGCCCGGCAGCGCGCTCAGCACGGTGAGCAGCGCCTGCGGGCCGCCGGTGGACGCGCCGACGGCGACGAGCGCGACGGAGTCCACCGCGCGCAGCGGGACCAGCGGGGCGGCCGGCGTCGCGATCGGGCGTCGGGTCGGCGTGCCGGCCAGCCGGCGGACAGGACCCGGCTCACCGCCGCGCAGCCGGCCGCCCCGCTGGTC
>DATMJH010000159.1:0-4340 GCA_035554015.1 Mycobacteriales bacterium | reverse complement strand
AGCCGCGGACGACGCGCCGGTACAGCCCGTCCTTCACCCACCGCCTGGCCTGGGCTCGCGAGCCGGCGCGTCGTCCGCGGCTTCTACGTCGCCTCGCACGTCGAGGACACGCCTGAGGTCCGCTGCCACGTCCTGCGGCGGGCGCTGCCGGAGGACGTCGCGCTGGCCGGGCGGACGTCGCTGTGGGCCATGGGCGTCGACGTCCTGCCGTGGGGCGGGCTCCTGCACGTGGTCACCGAGCGGGGCAAGCACCTCGAGCCGCGGCCGGGGCTGCGTCCGTGGTCGGCCCTGGTCACCGACGCCGAGCTGGTCGACCTGCCCAGCGGGCTGGTGGCGGTCAGCGCGCCACGTGCGTTCGTCGACGTCGCCCGCCGTGAAGACCTCGTCGAGGCCGTGGCGGTCGGCGACGCCGTCCTGCGCAGCGGAGCGGCGACACCCGAGCAGCTGCAGGCGGCCGTCGGCCGGGCCAAGCGGCTCAAGGGCGTCGTCGGCGCTCGTGCGGTGCTGCCGCACCTGGAGCCGCGGGCGGAGTCGCAGGGGGAGAGCCGGCTGCGGATGCGCCTGGTGCTCGGCGGCCTACCGAGGCCCGAGGCCCAGGTCGACCTCTACGACGACGCCGGGTTGCACCTGGCCCGCGTCGACCTGCTGGTGGAGGGCGCGCTGCTGGAGTACGACGGGCGTGTCCGCGACATCGCGCGGGACGCCCGCCGGCAGAACTCGCTCGTGAACCTCGGCGGGCACGTGCGGAGGTACGTCAGCGAGGACGTCACGGCGTACAACGCGCCGGTGCTGTGCGCCGACGTCATGCGTGCCGTGAGGCAGGCACCCGCGCTGAGCTCGCGCCTGCACCGGGGGCCGGACACGTTGCGAAAGCCTCGGCTCCAGCCGCTGCGGACGCGGGCCGAGCTCTCCGCCGCCGCCTGAGGGCGGCGCCTGCTGGGGTGCGGCAGGGCTGGTGCCCCGAACGGCCGCTCGGCTGGGTGCCCCGAACGGCGGCGATCTTCGTCTTGTGCACGCAGACCACGCGGCCCGGGCGTGCAAAAGACGAAGATCGCGGAGGGATGGGAGTTGGCGGGCGCGCGGAGCGGGGGCTCGCTCACGCGGGTGGTCACTCAGTAGGGCTCACGCGGGTGGTCACTCAGTAGGCCCCTCGCCGGGCCAGCACTGCCACGGCGGTGCGGGCAAGGATGGCGATGTCCATGCCGAGGGACCAGTTCTCGACGTACTGGAGGTCGAGGCGGACGGTCTCCTCCCAGGACAGCTCGCTGCGGCCGCTGACCTGCCAGAGCCCGGTGATGCCAGGGCGGACCAGCAACCGCCGGTGCGTGTGCCCTTCGTACCGCGCCACCTCGCTCGGCAGCGGCGGCCGCGGACCGACCAGTGACATCTCGCCACGCAGCACGTTGAGGAGCTGCGGCAGCTCGTCGAGCGAGTACTTGCGCAAGACGGCGCCGACGCGGGTGATGCGCGGGTCGTTGCGCACCTTGAACAGGACGCCGTCGTGCTCGTTGAGGTGCATGAGCTCGGCGAGGCGCTGCTCGGCGTCGACCGCCATGGTCCGGAACTTGAAGACGCGGAAGGTCGTCCCGCGCAGACCGACGCGCTCCTGCACGAAGAGCGCCGGGCCCGGGCTGGTGGCGCGGACGAGCAGTCCGAGCACGAGCAGGACCGGAGCCAGCAGCACGAAGAGAGCGGCGGCGACGACGATGTCGAACGCACCCTTGATGATCTTGCGGACGCCGGCCAGCTCGGGCTCGTCGAGGTGCAGCAGCGGCAGCCCCGCCACCGGTCGGATGCTGACCCGGGAGCCCGTCACGTGGGTCAGCGCCGGTGACACGAGGAGGTCGACACCCGTGCCCTCGAGCTCGTACGCCAGCAGCCTCAGGTCCTCCTGGGTGATGTCTCGGCTGCCCGCGACGGCGACCGTGTCGGCACCGGTGGCGAGGATGGCCGTGCCGACGCGGGCCAGCTTGCCGGCGACCGGGACGACCGCCCCGTTCCTCACCGCCAGCGGCGTCTCGTCCCCGCCGGGGATGACGGCACCCACGACGTGGTACCCGGCTCGCGGATCGCGGTCCAACTCGCACGCCAGGTCGCCCACATGCGAGCGGGCGCCGACGACGAGCACCCGGTGGGTCCACTGGCCTCGGCGGCGGCCAGCGCGGACGACGGCCCGGGCCGCGATCCTGCAGCCCACCAGCAGACAGGTACCGATGAGGAGGAACGGCACCGGCAGTGCGTCGACGACGGCACCGTCGACCAGGTAGGCGATCACGGCAGCCGCGGCCGTGATGCGCATCGAGGCGTTGGCCACGCGCCGGTACTCCTCCGGCCCACTCACGAGGAAGCGCGGCTCGTAGGAGCGGCTCAGTACCAGCGTGGCGATCCACACCAGCCCGATGGCCGCCACGACAGCGCTGTGTGAGGTGTCGTTCATGGCAGCCGTGGTGGCGTCGGCGGCGCGCTGATCGCGCAGCCCGATGGCCGCAGCGGCGGCCGCGACCAGTGCAACGAGGTCGAGCGCGAACAGCCACAGGGAGTACCGCCGAAGCCAGTGCGCGTTTCCTGTCGCGATGTCCGCGATCGCGCCGAGCCGCCGCTCGGGGTCACGGACCAGGGCCGGATCGCCGGTGGTGAGCCCCTCGAGGACACCCAGCCCGCCAGCGTTCGCCGGGGCGTCGAGGTGCGTGGCCGTCACGTGGTCACCTCACAGGAGGCCGACCGGCCTCGGCTGCGCCGAGCGTTGTTCGGCGAAGGATAGGGTATGTGCCGTTTCGTCCGGTACTGGTTCGGTGGGCCGCTTCGCGCCCCGGGACTCCAGGGGTGCGAGCGCGGGTGCTCATCGACAGGCGCGACGACCTGGCGGCGATGCCGCCGGGGAGCGCTCCGCGCGTCGCTGTGGTGCACGACTACCTGACGCAGCGAGGCGGTGCTGAGCGCGTCGCGCTGGTCATCATGGACACCTTCCGCGACGGCCGGATGATCACGTCCGTCCACGACCCGACGACGGTCCGGCTGCGTGAGCACGACCCCGCCGTCGAGACCAGCTGGCTGAACCGTGTCCCAGCGTTCCGGCGCGACCCTCGCAAGGCCCTTCCGCTGCTGCCGGGCGCGTTCGACCGCATGCCCGTGCGCGACGTGGACGTCGTTGTCTGCAGCTCCACCGGGTTCGCGCACGGCATTCCCACGGACGCCGCGAAGGTCGTCTACTGCCACAACCCGCCGAGGTGGCTCTACCAGGCGGAGGACTACCTGCGCGATCAGCCGCGCGCCGTCCATCTCGCGCTGCGGGCGATGCGACCCCGGCTCGAGCGCTGGGACCGGCGTGCAGCGGCCTCGGCCGACCGGTACCTGGTGAACTCCACCATCGTGCGTGAGCGGGTGCGGCGCGTCTACGGCATCGACCCCGAGGTGCTGCCGCCGCCGGTGAGCAACCGGCCCGATCTGCCCCAGTCGCCGGTTCCCGGGCTCGAGCCCGGGTTCTTCCTGGCCGTCGGCCGCGCGCGCGGCTACAAGAACATCGACGTCACGTGTGAGGCGTTCCGGCAGCTGCCGGGCGAGCGGCTCGTCGTCGTCGGTGGGCTGCCCCCAGGCGACTGGCCCGACCGGTACATCGGGCTGACGGACATCCCCGACAGCAAGCTGCGGTGGCTGTACGCACACTGCGCCGCGACCGTCGCCGTCGCGCACGAGGACTTCGGACTGACGCCGCTCGAGGGCAACGCGATGGGCAGCCCGGCGTTGTGCCTGCGCGAAGGGGGGTACCTCGACACGATCATGGAAGGGGCGAACGGCCTGTTCGTCGAGGAGCTGACGCCGCAGGCAGTGGTGGACGCGGTGCGACGCCTCCAGCGCGAGCCGCTGGAGGAGAGCACCATTCGAGCGCACGCCGAGCGGTACACGGTCGCGTCGTTCAAGCGGAAGCTCTGCGAGATCGTGGCGGACGTGGCGGCGCAGAAGGGAGTGCGTGCGGGACAGGCCGGCTGATCGGGGTATGGCGCGCGGGACGGCACGGGCAGAGCTACGGGGAAGAGGACTCGGTGGAGCTGGTCGACTACCTGAGGGTGCTGCGGCGCCGGTGGGCGTTGATCGCGCTGGCCACCGTCGTCTGCGCCGCCGCCGCGGTCGGCTTCTCCGTGCGCCAGACACCCGTCTACGAGGCGACGACGCGCCTGGTCGTCTCGGGCGTGTCCGGCGAGGCCGGTGCCAAGGAGACCCCGCAGCGTCAGCTCACGATCGAGCGGGCGGTGACGTACGCCCAGTTCGCCTCAACTCCGCCGGTCATCGACGAGGCGATCGCCGCCGCCGGTCCGGGTGGCGGGCGACCGGAGGTGGTCGCT
>DATMJH010000158.1:0-3794 GCA_035554015.1 Mycobacteriales bacterium | reverse complement strand
GGGCTGCGCCCGGTGTCGCTCGACGCGGTCGCGGTCGTCGCGTCGGGGTAGCCGACCGCGATCTTCATGAGGAAGCGGTCGAGCTGGGCCTCGGGCAGCGGGTAGGTGCCCTCGTACTCCACCGGGTTCTGCGTGGCGCAGACGACGAACGGGTCGGGCAGCGGCCGCGGCGTGCCCTCGACGGAGACCTGCCGCTCCTCCATCGCCTCGAGCAGCGAGGCCTGGGTCTTCGGCGGGGTGCGGTTGATCTCGTCGGCGAGCAGCAGGTTGGTGAACACCGGGCCCTCGCGGAAGGAGAACGCGGCGGTGCGCGTGTCGTAGACCAGCGAGCCGGTGACGTCTCCAGGCATGAGGTCGGGGGTGAACTGCACCCGCTTGGTGTCGAGCTGCAGCGAGGCGGCGACGGCGCGCACCAGCAGCGTCTTGGCGACGCCGGGCACGCCCTCGAGCAGGACGTGCCCGCGGCACAGCAGCGCGACGACCAGCCCGGTGACGACGGCGTCCTGACCGACGACCGCCTTGGCGACCTCCTGCCGCAGCGCGACCAGCGCGTCGCGCGCGGCGTCCGGCGACACCGATGACGACACCGACGACGACACCGGCGACGACACCGAGGACGACGCGGCGGACGAGCGGGTCGGCCGGTTCGCCCGGGTCGAGGTGCGGCGCCGCGCCGGCCGGTCCGGCTCGTCGGCGAGGGGCGTGGAGCCGGGCGTCATGGTCCGGCGACCTCCTGCGTCGGTGGGGTCTGCCGCGGCGGGCTCACCGCGGGGTCCGTGACGGCGCGCTCGAGGGCACGCAGCGCGTCGGCCAGCCGCACGAGGCCGGCGTCGTCCGCCGGAGGCGCACCGTACAGGAGCCCGTCGACCGGACCCGGGTCGCGACCGGTGCGAGCCGCGGCGCCGGCGACCAGTGCTGCGCGGTCCTCCCCGGCCGGCAGCCCCAGCCGTCGGCTGAGCCGCGCGCGCACGCCGGCCCGCAGCGCCTCGGCGGCGGTGTCGCGGGCACCCGCCGCGCGGTACAGCCGGCCCCGGCCCTCGACCGCCTCGGCGGCGCGCACCACCACGGGCAGCGGCTCCTCGACCACGCGCCCGAGCCGCCGAGCGCGCCACAGCGCGAGCACGACCAGCGCGACGCCGAGCTGCACGACCCCCAGCACGAGCGACTCGGGGAGCAGCGACGTCAGCGGCCGCCGCTCGCCCGGCGGGATCTCGCGGGTGGGGTCGGGCACCAGCCAGGCGACGCGGTCGCCGGAGCCGAGCAGCCCGAGGGCCAGCGCCGCGTTGCCCTCGTCGTCGAGCCGGTCGTTCGTCAGCAGCCGGCCGGCGCCCAGCACGACGACGCGCTGCTCGGGGAGCACCAGCAGCGACGCGCGCCCGCGGTGCGGGTAGCAGCCGACCGCCCCCTCCGCCGCTGACCGGTACAGCGTGCCGCCGAGCTCCACCGGGCCGGCGCGCTGGGCGGGCTCGAACACGCAGCCCGTGTCGCGCGGGTCGACCGGCGCGGTCCCGTCGACCTCCGCGGGCAGGTCGAGCGCCTCGAGGTCGACGTCCGACGGCGAGACGACGACCAGCCGGCCCTGTCGGCCGGCGAGCTGCTCGAGCTCGGCGACGGTCAGGGCCTCCGGGCGCGGCACGACCAGCGTCGTTCCCGGCGCGTCCGCGGTCAGCGCCTCGTCGACCAGCTCCACGCGCTCGACCTCCACGCCGCCGTCGCGCAGCAGCTCGACGACGGCCCGCGAGCCGCTCGGGTCGTAGCCGTCCGGGTCGAGGTAGCCGCCGGTGGGCACGAGCGAGAGCAGCCCGACGACGGCGCCGGCCAGCGCGACCGCGACCGCGACGAGGACCGGCCCGCGCCCCCGGCGGACCGACGAGCGCAGCGTCGGCCCGGTCGCGGTGGACGGGTCCGGCGAGGCTGCCTCGGCGGACCGCGGTGCGGTGGCGACGCCGGTCACCGGGCCGCCGGCCGCCGCTCGGCGAGCCGGCGGTCGACGTCGACCAGCGTGGCGTAGGACTCGCGGGTCGCCTCGCGACCGCCGTACCAGACCTCGTCGAAGACGCGGACCGCCGCCCGCAGGTCGGGCGCGACGTCCGGGACGGCGGCGCCGGCCTCGCTCGCCACCTCGTCGGCGGTCCGGCCGGGACGCGGGTCGAGCACGCCGCGCGCCTCGAGCTCGCGCACCAGCGCGCGCAGCCGCTCGCGCACCGCCTCGGCCCACCGGCCGGCGCTCGCCGCCTCGTCCGCGCGGCGGCGGTGGTCGGCGGCGCGGAGCTCGCGCCCGCCCTCGAACAGCGGCGCCGCGGCCCCGCTGCTCCGGGGGCGCAGCCGCACGAGCACGACCGCCACGAGGCCGCACAGCAGCGCGACGAGCAGCAGCAGCCCGGCCGTGCCGCCCGGTGCGGTCGCGGACGCGGTGTCGAGCAGCTCGCCGAGCTCGCGGAGCAGCCGGCTGACGACGCGGGCGAGCAGCGACGGCTGCGCGTCCTGGTACGGGGGGCGGGCGAGCTCCTCACGGGCGGCCTCGGCGGCCGCGTCGCGGCTGAGCTGGTCGACCGCGAGCAGCCGGCTCAGGGCGCCGGCCTGTCCGCCGGTGCGCCGCCCGCCGCCGCGGCGGCGGCGGCGAGCGAGACGTCGAGGCCCTCGGCGCGCATCCGGCGGTCGACGTAGAGCAGCGCGCTCACGGCTGCGGCGAACGGCGAGACCACCGTCATCGAGAGCGCCTGGCCGACGGAGGACAGGACGATGTCGAGCGGCTCGACCTCGACCGGCTCGCCGTTGAACTCGGCGAACAGGCTCTGCGCCTCGAACGGCATCTGCAGGATCGCGGAGACGAAGGTGGTGATGAGCACGACGAGCAGCAGGATCCCGAAGACCCGCCACCAGTCGCCCTTCACGAGCACGGCGGAGCGCCGCATGCTCGGCAGCACCCTCGCCCGTTCCAGCACCATCACGCTCGGCGCCAGCGCCCAGCGCACGTACACGTGGATCGCCAGGCAGGTGCCCGCGATGACCAGCGGGATGCCCAGGAGCAGCGTCGCCGGCCCGGCGGCGGCGGCCAGCCCGACCGCGACGGCGATGGACCCGACGAACAGGCCCCACACCGCGAGCAGCACCACCACGGCCAGCCCGACCAGCCGGAGCAGCTGCGGCCGTACGGCCGACCAGGCCTGCCCGAGTGACATCGGCTGGCCCAGCACCCCCTTGCCGACGACGGCCGTGATGACGCCGGCCAGCACGACGCCGGCCAGCAGCGACAGCAGCCCGTACGCCCCGAGCGTGCCGCTCAACGCACCGATCTCACCGGCGACGTCGACGTCGCTGCCGGGGGCCGTGGCGGCCGGGTCGAGCAGCGGGCTGTCGAGGTAGGCGATCAGGAACGGGACGTTGAGCAGCGTCGTGACGAGGGCGATGCCGGCCGACAGCCCGAGGGTGGGCCGCGGGTAGCGGCGCACCATCGCGACCGCCCCGTCGAGCAGCTCGCCGAGCCCGAGTGGGCGCAGCGGCACGACCCCGGGCTTCACCTCGGGCGGCCGGGGCGCCCCCCAGCCGCCGGGAGCCCCCCAGCCGGGCGGCTGCCCGTAGCCGGGCGGGTGCCCGTAGCCGGGCGGCGCGCCGTACCCGCCGGGCCCCGGCGTTTGTCCATGGCCCGGCGGTGCCGGCGCACCGGCGGGCGCCGGGGGCCCGCCCCAGCCGGGTGGCGCCTGCCAGCCCGGCTGGCCGGCCGGTGGCGGCGCCGGGGACGGGGAGGGCGGCGGCCCACCCGACGGTGCGGCGGGTGGGCCGCCGCCCTCCCC
>DATMJH010000157.1:0-2709 GCA_035554015.1 Mycobacteriales bacterium | reverse complement strand
CCGCCTGCACCCGGCTGCGCAGGCCGAGCTTGCCCAGCACCCGGTTCACGTGCGTCTTGACCGTCGCGCCGCCGAGCTGGTTCTCGGCGGCGCGACGGTCAAGACGCACGTGAACCGGGTGCTGGGCAAGCTCGGCCTGCGCAGCCGGGTGCAGGCGGTGGTGCTGGCGTACGAGAGCGGGCTGGTGCGGCCCGGCGGCTGAGCGGTCAGCGCTCGGCTCGAGCCGCTCTTGTCGGTGGGCGGTGGCAGCGTTCGGCTTGTGCGCAGCAGCTGGCGGACCCGAACCGGGCATCTCCGGCGAGCCGGTCGTGCCTGTGACCCGCGACACGCCCGACTCGCCTGGTCGACACGCCCGCTGACCTGCGACTTCTCTCGTGACCCTCGGTTTTCCTTGCCTCACCGGCTGTGCCGCCCCTACTGTCCCGCCACAACATCTAGTACTTACAACGATGTAGTTCTCCACATGGTGTGGAGCAGGTGTTCCACACCTGTGGAGGACGAGGCGAGCGAGAGAGGGGCCTGGTCCGTGCGCTGCCCGTTCTGCCGGTTCCCCGACTCGCGCGTCGTCGACAGCCGCGAGACGAGCGACGGTGACGCCATCCGGCGCCGCCGGTCGTGCCCGGAGTGCGGACGCCGCTTCACCACGGTCGAGGAGATGTCGCTGACCGTGGTGAAGCGGTGCGGTGTCACCGAGCCGTTCGACCGCGCGAAGGTCGTCAGCGGCGTCCGGAAGGCCTGCCAGGGCCGCCCGGTCGACGAGGACGCCCTGGCCCTGCTCGCCCAGACGGTCGAGGAGCAGCTGCGCGCCGCCGGCAGCCCGGAGGTGCCCGCGCACGAGGTCGGCATGGCGATCCTCGAGCCGCTGCGCGCGCTCGACGTCGTCGCCTACCTGCGCTTCGCGAGCGTCTACCGGAGCTTCGAGTCCCTCGCGGACTTCGAGGCCGAGATCACCGCCCTGCGCGCCTCGCTCGCCGACGACGGCACCGGCCCGCCGGCGCCCTCGCAGCTCGTCAGCACCAGCTGAACCGCACCACCTCAGACGTGAATGCCGCGGAGCCCGCGGACGTTGTACCTACGAACCCCCTCGAAGGAGACCCGGCATGACGGAGACGGTCAGCGGCGCGCCCCAGCAGACCCGGCGCAAGGCGCAGCGGCTGCGGATCGAGCGCGTCTACACGACCCCCGGCGTCCACCCGTACGACGAGGTGGAGTGGGAGCGCCGCGACGTCGTCATGACCAACTGGCGCGACGGGTCGGTCAACTTCGAGCAGAAGGGCGTCGAGTTTCCGACGACCTGGTCGGTCAACGCCGCGAACATCGTCACCACCAAGTACTTCCGCGGCGCCGTCGGCACCCCGCAGCGCGAGGTCTCGCTCAAGCAGGTCATCGACCGCGTCGTCAAGAAGTACCGCGCCGCCGGTGAGGAGCACGGCTACTTCGCCACCGCCGACGACGCCGAGGTCTTCGAGCACGAGCTGACCTGGATGCTGCTCAACCAGCACTTCAGCTTCAACAGCCCGGTCTGGTTCAACGTCGGGACGGCGGCGCCGCAGCAGGTCTCGGCCTGCTTCATCCTGTCGGTCGACGACACGATGGACTCCATCCTCAACTGGTACAAGGAGGAGGGGAAGATCTTCCAGGGCGGCTCCGGCGCCGGCCTGAACCTCTCCCGCATCCGCTCCTCGAAGGAGCTGCTGTCCAGCGGCGGCACGGCGTCGGGCCCGGTGTCGTTCATGCGCGGCGCGGACGCCTCCGCCGGCACCATCAAGAGCGGCGGCGCCACCCGGCGCGCGGCCAAGATGGTCGTGCTCGACGTCGACCACCCCGACATCGAGGAGTTCATCGAGACCAAGGCGCGCGAGGAGGACAAGATCCGCGCGCTGCGCGACGCCGGGTTCGACATGGACCTCGGCGGCCGCGACATCACCAGCGTCCAGTACCAGAACGCCAACAACTCGGTGCGCGTCAGCGACGAGTTCATGCGCGCGGTCGAGGAGGGCACCGAGTTCGCGCTGCGCGCGCGGCTCGACGGCTCGGTCGTCGAGACGACCGACGCCCGGGCGCTGTGGACCAAGATGGCTCAGGCCGCGTGGGAGTGCGCCGACCCCGGCATCCAGTACGACGACACCATCAACGACTGGCACACCAACCCGGAGTCGGGCCGCATCACGGCGTCGAACCCGTGCTCGGAGTACATGTCGCTGGACAACTCGTCCTGCAACCTCGCCTCGCTCAACCTCATGAAGTACCTGCGCGAGGACCTCACCTTCGACGCGAAGAAGTTCGCCAAGTCGGTCGAGCTGATCATCACCGCGATGGACATCTCGATCTGCTTCGCCGACTTCCCGACCGAGGCGATCGGCGAGACCACTCGCGCCTACCGCCAGCTCGGCATCGGCTACGCCAACCTCGGCGCGCTGCTCATGGCCACCGGCCACGCGTACGACTCCGAGGGCGGCCGCACGCTCGCCGCGGCGATCACCTCGCTCATGACCGGCACCGCCTACAAGCGCTCGGCCGAGATCGCGGGCGTCGTCGGCGCCGACCGGGCGGACGTTGTCGTTGGCGGCGGCGTGCTTGCGCATGACGCGCTTGTGGCCGGCCTCGTTGCGGGCGTAGCCGTCGTAGGCGCCGACGACGCCGGCGAGCTCGGCCGAGCGCTTGTACGCCGTGCCCGTCATGAGCGAGGTGATGGCGGCGGCGAGCGTG
>DATMJH010000156.1:0-2963 GCA_035554015.1 Mycobacteriales bacterium | reverse complement strand
GGAGTGAACGGCTGTGCATGCCTTGTCGAGGCAGAATCGATGCACACCGCCCGCCCGTGGAGAGAACCCGATGAACGCGCCCGACCCGACGATGAACGGCCAGTTCCCCGGCCACGCGCTGCTCACCGTCGCCGAGGTCGCGCGGGTCATGAGGGTGTCCAAGATGACCGTCTACCGGCTCATCCAGGCCGAGGAGCTGCCCGCCGTGCGGTTCGGCCGCTCGATTCGGGTGCCCGCGCCGGCCGTGCGGGCCTACCTGACCCTCGACGCCGACGGCTGACGCCCGGGCTCGGCCGCGCGGGGGATCCGCCGGCCGCGCCGCCGTCCTATCCTCCGGGGATGGCGTCGGTGGGGGTCGAGCGGGAGGTGGCTCGGCGGGCATTCCTCACCGGCTCCCACCGGGGCGCTGGTGTCGCGGTGCGCCCGGCGGTGCTCGCCTCCTGGGAACGCTCGCGGCACCACGGTGTCGACCCGGACCGCATCACGGCGCGGTTCCTCGGGCACCGTCAGGACCTCGGTCCGGTCGTGAACTGCGCCGAGGACGTCTTCGACGCGTTCCGGGCGGAGAACCCCGAGTCGGCGTGCTCGGTCGTCCTCGTCGACGCCGCCGGGGTGGTGCGCGCCCGCCGCGACGGCGACGCCGGCCTCGGCCTGCTGCTCGACGGCGTGCTGCTGGTACCAGGGTACGGCTGGGCCGAGCTTGCCGTCGGAACCACGGCGCTGTCGATCGCACTGCACGACGACGTCGAGGTGGCGCTGCGCGGCGCGGAGCACTACCACTCGCAGCTGACCTTCCTGAGCGCGGCCGCCGCCCGGGTGGTGGACGCCCGCGGCGAGGTGCTCGGCGTGGTCGGCGTCCTCGGCCACGACGCCGACGGCACGCCCCTGCAGCTCGTGCTGGCCCGCGCCCTCGCCCGCCAGGTGGCCGACCGGGTCGCGGGGGAGCCGCACCGGCGCTCGCAACTGGTGCTCGACCTCGTCCGCCGTCGCGGGCACACCGGCGGCTGGGTGCTGGCGACCGACGGCGACTACGTCCTCACCGACGCCGCCGCCCGCCACCTCGACGGCGCCGACCTGCGGGTGCTGAGCGACCTCGTCCTCGCCGGCCTCGCGCTGCAGGACTTCACCGTCCGCCACGTCGACCTGCCGTCCGGTACCTGCGCCGAGGTCACCACCGAGCCGGTGCGGATGTCCGGTGAGCTGATCGGGTGCGTGCTCGCCGGCGGGCCGGCCGGGGCCGTGCGCGCGCCCGGGCCGTCCGAGGCCACGCGCCGGCAGGGCTCGCACGTGGCACCGCTGACCCGGCGTGACTACGCCCGGGACCTGCGCGGCCCCGAGGAGGCCCGGCGCGAGCACGCCGAGGCGCGGATCCGGGCCAACCGCGAGCTGCTCACCCCGTACCTGCGGGCCCGCCAGGAAATCGCCGCCAGCATCGTCCAGGGCCGGCACCACCTGCTGATCGGCGAACCCGGCGTCGGGAAGCGGACGCTGGTGCTGGACCGGTTCCGGGCGACGTACCCGAGCGGGCGCGTGGTCGTCGTCGACTGCGGGGACGTCGCTGCCGACCTCGTCGGATCCCCGGCCGACCTCGACGACCGCCCGCACCTGTTGCTGCTGCGCGGGCTGAACCTGCTCACCCCCGTGGCGGCGCGCCGGCTCGACGAGGCGCTGCGGCCGCTGGTCGCCCTGCCCGTCCCGCCGCTGGTGATCGGCTGCCTGGACACCCCGGCGGTGGACGCCACCCGCCCGTACGGCCTGCTGCTGCGGCACTTCCACGAGGTCACCCGGGTCCCGCCGCTGCGCTACCGCGGCGACGAGGTCGGCGAGATCGCCCGGGAGGTGTTGCGCCGGATGTCCACCCGCCGATCGCTGCGGCTGTCCCTGCAGGTCATCCGCGTGCTGGAGGGCTACGCGTGGCCGGGCAACATCAGCGAGCTCGAGGACGTGCTGCGCTACGTCGTCGCGCGCAAGCCGCTGGGCGAGGTGCAGCCGCCGGACCTGCCGGCGCTGTGCTTCCAGGGCAGCGCCCGGCGGATGTCGATCCTCGAGACCGCCCAGTGCGACGCGCGATCATCCAGGCCCTCTACGAGTCGCGCGGCAACCGCTACAAGGCCGCTGCCATGCTGGGCATCGCGCGGTCGTCGCTCTACCGCAAGATCGACGCCTTCGGGATCAGCTACATCGCCTGATGCCTGCAGGGTGGCCTCGCGGACGTTCGACCTCCCGCAAGGCCACCCTGCTGACATCGGTGGCGGCGCCGGATCAGGCCGGCGTGATGACGACCTTGAGCGCCTCGTTCGCCGCGGCGTTCTTGAACACGTCGTAGGCGGCGTCCATCTGGTCGAAGGTGAACGAGTGGGTGCCCATCTTCTCCGCGGGGATGCGCCCGCTCGCGACCATCTTCAGCAGCGTCGGGATCGACACCGTGTCGACAAGGCCCATCGTCAGGTTGATGTTCTGGATCCACATGTCCTGCATCGGCAGCTCCACCGGGGTGCCGTGCACGCCGATGTTCGCGATCGTGCCACCGGGGCGCACCAGCGACGCCGCCGTCAGCAGCGTCTCCGGGTAGCCGACGGCCTCGATCGAGACGTCGACGCCCAGACCGTCGGTGAGGGCGATGACGTCGGCGACCGTGCCGGGCCCGACCTCGACGGCGTCGGTCGCCCCGAACTCCAGGGCCTTGGCGAGCCGGAACTTGTTGGTGTCCACGGCGATGACCTTCGACGCACCCCACAGCCCGGTGGTGAGGATCGCCGACAGGCCCACCGCGCCCGCTCCGACCACCGCCACCGTGTCACCCGGGCGCACGTTGCCGGCCAGGACCCCGACCTCGTAGCCGGTCGGCAGCGAGTCCGCGAGGAAGATCGCCTGCTCGTTCGTGACGGCGTCGGGCACGGCGTAGAGCGAGGTGTCGGCGTAGGGCACGCGCACCGACTCGGCCTGGGTGCCGTCGATGAGGT
>DATMJH010000155.1:0-3908 GCA_035554015.1 Mycobacteriales bacterium | reverse complement strand
CCCCGAGCCCTCGCGCGGACGGCGCGGCAACGGCTTGCCCGCCGGCGAGTGGGGCGCGCTCGTCGACGTCGACCCGCGGCTGTCCGACCAGCTGCTCGAGCGACTGGCGGCCGAGGGCGTGGCGGCGCACGTCGAGCCGGCCGGGGCGACGACCGACCCGGTGTCCCGGGCCGGGACGATGCCGGTGCGCCCGCTCGAGCGGCTCTGGGTCGACGTCGCCCGAGCCGACGCCGCCCGCGCCGTCGTCGAGGCGGCCGCCGACGAGGTGGTGCAGGCGCTGCCCGGCGCCGGCGGCATCGAGCAGTTCCTGCACGCCGTGCCGCGCGGTGCGTCCGGACGGGTGCTCAAGCCGCCGCCGCGGCTCGACCGCACCTCACCGGCACCGGTCCCTGCGTCCGACGACGACGCCGCCTGGCGCGCGATCGTCGAGGGCTACGAGCGCTCGCCCGATCAGCCGGTGCCGCCGTGGCCGGTGGAGGAGGACGTCGACGCGTCGCGCCCCGCCGACGAGCCGACCGCACCGCCCGAGCCGCCGCGCCGCCGTCGGACCGACCCCCCCGCAGCCGACCTGCCCGGATGGGTGGAGCCGGCCGCGCTGCCCGACGACGGTCGCTACGTGCCTCCGCCGCCGCCGCCCCCGCCGCGGATCGCGCCGCGCACCCTGGCGGCGGTCGCGTCGATCGTGCTGGGCGTGCTGCTGCTGTTCGCTCCGTCGCTGCTCGACGTCGCCGCGGGCAGCGGCAGCTACCTGCTCGGCATGCTCCTGACCGCCGGGGGTGCCGGCGCGCTCGTGTACTGGATGCGCGATGCTCCCGGGCCGGACGACGGGCCCGACGACGGCGCCGTCGTCTGACCGCGGCTGACCGTCGGCCGTCGCACCACCGAGGAGGCACTGCCGTGGCCGTCACCGAGACCGTCGAGGTCAGCGGGCACCTCATGGACTCCGGGGTGCTCGCGCTGGTGCTCGACGACGTCCTCAACTACGGCGGCGACTACCGCATCGACCAGCTCGACGTCGGCCGTGCGCACGACGACGAGTCCTACGCGCGCATCACGGTCACGGCCGAGGACGACGAGGCGCTGCAGCGGCTGCTCATGCGCATCCAGACGCACGGCGTCAACCAGGTGGACCCGGGCGAGGCGGTGATGCGCCCGTGCGAGAAGGACGGGGTGTTCCCGGACGACTTCTACAGCACGACCAACCTGGAGACCGTCGTGCGGCTGGGCGGTCAGTGGGTGCCGGTCGAGCACCCCGAGATGGACTGCGGGCTGCTGGTCGAGGACACGCAGGTGCGCACCGTGCCGGTCTCGGACGTGCGGGCGGGTGACCGGATCGTGTGCGGCGCGTCGGGCGTCAAGGTGGTTCTGCCGCCGCGCGAGCACTCCGCGGACGCGTTCGAGTTCATGTCGTCGACCGTGTCGAGCGAGAAGCCGCAGGCGGTGCTGGTGCGGCAGATCGCCGAGCGCATGCGCGAGGTGCGCCACGACGGCGGCCGGATCCTGTGGGTCGGGGGGCCGGCGGTCGTGCACACGGGCGCGGCGCCGGCGATGGTCGCGCTGGTCGAGGCCGGCTGGGTCGACGTGCTGTTCGCCGGCAACGCGCTGGCCACGCACGACGTCGAGTCGGCGCTCTACGGCACCTCCCTGGGCGTCGACCTGTCCCACGGCAAGGGCGTGGAGCACGGGCACGAGCACCACATCCGGGCGATCAACACCATCCGGCGCGAGGGGTCGATCGCGGCGGCGGTGGAGAGCGGGGTGCTCACCAGCGGCGTCATGCACGCGATGGTGCGGGCCGGCAAGCGGTTCGTCCTCGTGGGCTCGGTGCGCGACGACGGGCCGCTGCCCGACGTCGTCACCGACGTCATCGAGGGCCAGCGCGCGATGCGGGCCGAGCTCGAGGGCGTCGGCTTCGCGATCATGGTGGCGACGATGCTGCACTCGATCGCGACCGGGAACCTGCTGCCCGCGTCGGTGCCGCTGGTGTCGGTGGACATCAACCCCGCGACGGTGACCAAGCTGGCCGACCGCGGGTCGTCGCAGGCCGTCGGGATCGTCACCGACATCGGGTTGTTCCTCGAGCAGCTGGCCCGCGAGCTGGTGCCGGGCTACTCGACGCCGGGATGAGGGGTTCCCCCGAGACCCTCCGCACGACGAGCAGCACGACCTCGACGGGCTGCCGGTGGCCGACGGCCCGCGGACCTTCGTCGACCTGTCCCGCTACCTCGACCTCGAGGCGCTCGTCGCGGTCGGCGACGTCGTCGTGCGGCGCTGGGGCCGAGAGGCGGTCGAGGCAGCCGTGGCTCGGCGAGCAGGACGTCCAACGGGACGAGGTGTCCCGGCAGGAGGACTGGGAGGTCGTGGTCACCACGGCCCGCGCCGACCGGCACCCGCACCTGCTGGTGGGCAAGGTGACCGCGGCCTACCGCCGGGCGGCCCGCTCCTGGGGGCCGCACGTGCTGCCCCCCGCACCTCCGCTGACCGCCTGCCTCCGTGACGGTCGCGGCAGCACCCGCTTGCCGGGCGGCAAGCGGGTCAGGACGCGACCCTCAGCCACGGGCGTGGGGCGTGACCCTGCGCCGGCGGCCCGCCCGCGGCCCACGGGCGTCCTAGGGTCGGCCGGCATGGACCTCCAGCTGACCGGCCTGCGGGCACTCGTCACCGGCGGCACCCGAGGCATCGGCCGCGGGATCGCGCAGCGGCTGGTCGAGGAGGGCTGCGCCGTCGCTGTCTGCGCGCGGGATGCCGACGCCGTCGCCGCCACGGTCGACGAGCTCCGCGGGGTCGGGGCCACCGCGTGGGGGGATGCGGTCGACGTCGCCGACGACGCCGCGCTCGAGCGCTTCGTGGAGCAGGCGGCCGGCGCGCTCGGTGGCCTCGACCTCGTGGTCGCCAACGCCGGCGGCTCGGCGGGCGCCCCGGCGCTCGAGGACACCGCGGGCGAGGACTGGCGCCGCACGTTCGACCTGAACGCCGTGCACGCCGCCGTGCTCGTGCGCGCCGCGCTGCCGCACCTGCGCCGGTCGCGGGCGGCGTCGGTGCTCGTCGTCGCGTCGGTCTCCGGCTCGCGGCCGCAGCCCAAGGCGCAGTACGCGGCCGCCAAGGCCGCCGAGATCTCGCTGGCCGCGTCGCTCGGCCGGGAGCTCGGCGGTGACGGTGTGCGCGTGAACAGCCTGTCGCCCGGGTCGATCCTGTTCGACGGCGGCAGCTGGGACCGCCGACGGCAGGACGACCCGGCGGCCTTCGCCGCGTTCGCCGAGCGCGAGTTCCCGCGCGGACGGCTCGGGACGGTGGCCGAGGTCGCCGACGTCGCCGCCTTCCTGCTCAGCCCGCGGGCCGGCTGGGTGAGCGGCACGGACGTCGTCGTGGACGGCGCGCAGAACGCTCCCGGCATGGCGGGCTACTGAGCGGCCCGGCGGGGCTGCTCGAAGGGCTCGAGGTCCGCCGCGTCGCCGACCTCAGGCCGCCACGGCTGAGGCGGCAGACGTGCCCGACCCGGTTACGGACGGGCGAGATCGGCCGCGCCGACCAGCCCGGCCTCGTTGCCGAGCGCCGCGAGCCGGATCTCGGCGTGGGGGCGCGACCTGCCGCCGGTGAGCCGCTCGGCGAACACCTGGCGGGCCGGCGCCAGCAGCAGCTCGCCGGCGTCGGCGACACCGCCGCCGATGATGAACGCACCGGGATCGAGCGTCGCGGCCAGCACGGCGAGCCCGTGCCCCAGCCACCCGCCGATCTCGGCGAAGCAGTCGAGCGCTGCCGGGTCTCCCTCCCGCGCGGCCGCGGTGACCTCGGGCGCCTCGATGCCCTCCGGACGGCCGCCGCCCAGCTCGAGCAGCCGCTTGCCGTAGCCGGGCTGCACGTCGGCGATCTCGCGCGCCTCGTGCAGCAGCGCCCGGCCGCTGCAGTAC
>DATMJH010000154.1:0-2332 GCA_035554015.1 Mycobacteriales bacterium | reverse complement strand
CGTCGCGATGCAGGGCGCGTCCCGGTTCACCTGGGAGTACGACGACGGCCGCGACCGGCTGCTCGCCCTGTACCAGAAGGGCAAGGACAAGCAGTGGGACTCGGTGCACCGCATCGACTGGGACCTCGACGTCGACCCCGCGAACGCGCTGGGCCTGCCGGTCGAGACGATCTCGATCTACGGCACCGACCAGTGGGCCCGGTTCGAGAACGACCAGAAGGCCATCGACGAGCTGAGCCAGCACCTGACCTCCTGGCAGTTCAGCCAGTTCCTGCACGGCGAGCAGGGCGCGATGATCTGCTCGGCCAAGATCGTCGAGTCGGTGCCTGACCTCGACAGCAAGTTCTACGCCGCCACGCAGACCATGGACGAGGCGCGGCACGCCGAGACCTACGCGCGCTTCCTGCAGGAGAAGGTGCAGCTCGTCTACCCGATCAACCCGAGCCTGAAGGCACTGCTCGACGACACCCTGTCCGACAGTCGGTGGGACATGCCCTACCTGGGCATGCAGGTGCTCATCGAGGGCCTGGCGCTGGCCGCCTTCGGGCTGCTGCGGGACATGACGACCCAGCCGCTGCCCAAGCAGATCCTCGCCTACGTCATGCAGGACGAGGCCCGGCACGTGGCCTTCGGCCGGCTCGCGCTGCGCGACTACTACAGCCAGTTGTCGAGTCGCGAGCTCGCCGAGCGCGAGGAGTTCGTCGTGGAGGGCTGCTGGCTGATGCGCGACCGGTTCCGCATGCAGGAGGTCTGGCAGAACATGGGCCTCGACGTGCGGGCCTGCCTCGAGGCCGTGCAGCACTCGCCCTACTTCACGCTGTACCAGTCGCTGCTGTTCACGCGCATCGTCCCGTGCGTCAAGGACATCGGGCTGTGGGGCGAGAAGGTGCGACGCGCCTACGCCGACATGGGCGTGCTCGACATGGCCGGCACCGACCTCGGCGCGCTCATGAAGGCCGACGAGGACATCGCCGAGGCGCTCGACCGGGAGAAGCGAGAGCTCGAGGCGCGGCGGCGGGAGGTCGAGCGCACCATCGCGCTCGCACAGGCCTGACGCGGCCGTCCACGGGCCCGCCCGGCCGTCCACCGGCCCGCCCGGCCGTCCACCGTGGCGAGGCCGCCCGCCGCCGCCTGTCCGCTCGAGGGTGCCACCTCGGGGCAGGCGTGACCGCGTCACCTCAGCGGTCACATCGGCCCCAGCAGTGCCACCCTGCACGTCGAGTCGCCACCCGAGGACGCCTCGTCTCGCACTGCGTAGAGGACTAGTCACTCCGGGTAGTTGACGAGTCGCGAAGGCGGGCACACACTCGGCATTGCGCCCCTTCCGCCACCTGGCGGACGGCGCGCGCCTGACCGCGTCCGGGCACCCGCCCGGTCGCGTGGACAGGGAGCGTCGATCCGGACGGTCACCGGCCCGCGGGCCGGGAACACGGTCGCCTAGACCGCCCGGGGAGCCAGTGGCGAGACCGACCTGTCCGGCCCGAGCGCCGCCCTCCCCCAGGGGCGCCCGAACCGGACGGACCGACCGACATGCCCCCGATGTACCTGCCCGCCGTGCCGCGCAGTCGTGCGCTGACCCGCGGGTTGGCCGGTGCCGGCCTGGCCGCGCTGCTGGCGACCGTCCCGGTCGCGCTGCTGGCCGGACCGGCGAGCGCGGACCCCGCTGCGCCTGCCGCCCAGGTGGCGCAGGACGTCACCGAGACCGGGGGGCCGCAGAGCGGCCGGCAGGGTCAGCAGGATCAGGGCCAGCAGGGTCAGGGCCAGCAGGGCCAGGGCCGGCAGGGCTCGAACGGCTCGCGTCCCGCCGACCCGGGCCCGCCCGCCGACTCGGGCCCGCGCGACGACATCGACCCGGGCTCGCCGGTGCCGCGCGAGCTGTCCGTGACGCTCGTCGGCCCGGCCACCGGCACAGGTGGCGGCACCGGCACCTGGACGATCGGCGTCACGAACGCCGGCACGGGCGCGACCGCCGAGGTGCGTCTCGCCCTCGACCTGCCGGCCGGCTGGTCGTGCGTGCTGAGCGGCTTCAGCTGCACCTCCGAGCGCCCGCTGCAGCCGGGCGAGTCGGCCGTCGACGTCGTCGTCGAGATCGGGTACGCGCCGGATGTCGACGGGACCTACGAGCTCGCCGCGCTGGCCTACCAGGGGGAGGGCGCGGGCGCGGCGATGCGCATCGACCGCGGTGCCGCCGTCGTCTCGCTCGAGCCGAAGCCGGTCGCCCCGAAGCCGGTCGCTCCCAAGCCCGTCGCGCCGAAGCCCGTCGCCGCCGCGCCGGCCGCCGCGCCGGCCGCCGCGCCGGCCGCCGCGCCGGTCGCCGCGCCGGCTGCCCAGC
>DATMJH010000153.1:0-2971 GCA_035554015.1 Mycobacteriales bacterium | reverse complement strand
GTACTGCAGCGCCCGGCCGCTGCAGTACTGCTCCCAGCACCCGTGCTGGCCGCAGCCGCAGCGCCGGCCGGACTGCGACAGCTGCATGTGCCCGAACTCGGCGGCGATGCCCCACCGGCCGCGCTGCAGCACGCCGCCGGTGACGATGCCGCCACCGATGCCGGTGCCCACCGTCACCACGACGAGGTGGTCCTCACCGCGGCCGGCGCCGAACCGGTGCTCGGCCCACGCAGCGGCGTTGGCGTCGTTGTCGACCGAGACCGGCAGCCCCACGCGCGACTCGACGTCGTCGCGCAGCGGCTCGTCGCGCCAGGCCAGGTTCGGCGCCGTGAGCACGACGCCGCGGTCGTGGTCGATGAACCCTGCCGCGCCGATGCCGACGGCGACGACGTCGTGCTCGCGACGCAGCTCCTCGACGGCGGTGGCGATGACGTCCTCGACGGCCTGCGGGTCGGCCGACGGCGTGGGACGGCGGGTGCGGGCGAGCACGCGGCCCTGCTCGTCGACGACCCCGGCGGCGACCTTCGTCCCGCCGATGTCGACCCCGATGGTGAGCGCCACTCAGACCTCCGAGACGTCGATGCGCTCGACCCGCGGCGCGCGAGGCTGCTCCTCACCCGCGGGCGTGGTCGCCGTCGCGCGGAGCGCGGCGACGAGCGAGGCCGCGGCGTCGAGCAGGTGCTCGACGGCCTCCGGGCGCACGTGCCGCAGCGCGCCGATGGCCTGGCAGACGGGGCACACCCGGCACTCGGCCGAGCCGGTGGCCAGGTGCTCGTCGTCGACGAACGAGCCCGCCCTGGCGCGGGCCCACTCCTCCAGCGCGGCGAACAGGCGCGCGGCCTCCTCGGCCGCGCTGCCGACCTCGCGGCTCACCGCCCGCCCCGCAGCGATGAGGGCCACTGGTCCGGGTCGGGCTCGAACCGGATGCGCAGCCGGCCGGCCGACAGGGCCGCTCCGGCGACGGTGCAGCGGCGCAGCGCGCTGGGCAGCGCCAGCACGCGGCGGTGGCCGCCGACCGTGACGACCAGGTCGTCACCGGTACGGGCCAGCGAGACGTCCTCGAGCCGGGCGAGCGGCAGCGCCAGCGACAGCGCGAACCCGTCGGTGGTGCGCTCGACGGCGAGCAGGTCCTCCGGCTCCGGTCCTGTCGCCAGCGTGTCGTCCTCACCGTAGAGCGCCTCGCCGAGCGCGACCAGCGCGGGCAGCCCGACCGGCTCGGCCGGCAGGTACGGCGACAGCCGCAGCGGCAGGGCCGGCGCGTCGCGGCGGACGCCGTCGAGCTGCTCGGCCTGCGCAGCCACCCACCCGGCCCGCCACGGGTCGCCGGCGTCGCCCGGGAAGACACGGTTGGCGACCAGCCCGTCGACCCGGTAGCCGTAGAGGGCGAGCGAGGTGAGCGTGCGGCGGGCCTCGGCCACGACCACCGCCTCGGGCGTGAGGACCAGCCGCACGGACGTCTCCGGCGACGTCAGCACCCGGCGGACGTCGACCAGCTGGGCGTGCAGCCGCTCGACGGCGTCGAACACGCCGTCCTGCGGCACGACCGGACCGGAGACGCGGTGCAGGAGCGGACGAACCGCACGCAGCGCCCGCCGCTGCGCCGGGAAGACCTTCTCGACGTACCACGACAGCGCATCCGGCAGGGCGAGCAGCCGCAGCGTCTCACCGGTCGGCGCGCAGTCGACGACGACGGTGTCCCACAGCCCGCTCGCCACCTGCTCGCGCACCGCGAGCAGCGCCAGCACCTCCTCGGCACCGGGCAGCACGGTGAGCTCCTCGGCCTGCAGCGCGTCGACACCCGCCCGGGCGAGGACGTCGACGAGGTAGGTCTGGATGTCGCGCCAGGTGCGCTCGAAGGCGGCCTGCGCGTCCACCTGCATGCCGTACAGGCCGGTGTCGACCTCGGTGGGCTCGGAGCCGAGCCGGACGTCGAGCGCGTCGGCCAGCGAGTGCGCCGGGTCGGTGGACAGCACCAGGGTCTTGCGGCCGCGGGCGGCAGCGAGCGCGGCGGTCGCAGCCGACGCCGTCGTCTTGCCGACACCGCCCTTGCCGGTGAACAGCAGCACGCGCACGTGGGCCTCCGAGCGGTCGGAGCGGGAAGGGAGCCGGCGGGGCTCGGGCCGAGCCGGCAGGCTACCGGCGCCTCAGCCCCGCGACTCCACGCGCTTCTTGAGCTCCTTGAGCGCCGAGTCCATGATCATCTTCTCTGCCTTGCGCTTGAACATGCCCAGCATCGGCATGGCAATGTCGACCGTGAGCCGGTAGGTGACCTCCGTCGCACCGCCCTTGTCGGCGAGGGTGTACGAGCCGTTCTGCGCCTTCTGCACCGAGCTCTTGCCGACCAGCTCCCAGGAGACCTTCGTGTCGCTCCAGTCGTACTCGAGCGTGTACTCGTCCTTGAGCACGCCGGCGTCCATGACGAACCTCGCCTGCTCGGGGCGGCCGTCCGCGCCGGTCGAGAGCACCTCCGCGCTCTTGATCTGGCCGGTCCACTCCGGGTAGCTCTCGATGTCGGCGATCACCGAGAGCACGTCGTCGAGCGGTGCGTCGATCGTGATCGTCGAGCTCGCCTGGTCGGCCACGGGTCCTCCCTCGTCAGGACGGCGAGGCTAGTACCGGCTCACAGATCGAGGACGAAGGGGCGACCGCTGCCGCGGAAGTGGCCGACGTTCACGCACTCGGTGCGGCCGAGGCGCGTGCGTGCCCACAGCGGGTTGTGCACGTGCCCGAACAGCACGAGCTCGGGCGAGGTGTCGCGGACGGCGTCGAGCACGGCGGCGCTGCCCCGCTCGAACCGGCGGGCCTCGACGTCGTAGAGCAGGCCCGGCACGTCCGGCGGGATGTGGCAGGCGAGCACGTCGACCGGCCCGAGCGCCGCGACCTTCTCGGCGTAGACGTCGTCGTCGAGCTCGTTCGGCGTGCGCATCGGCGTGCGCAGGCCGCCACCGACGAAGCCCCAGGTCCGCCCACC
>DATMJH010000152.1:0-2641 GCA_035554015.1 Mycobacteriales bacterium | reverse complement strand
CGGCGTGCTGGGGGCGTCGGACGACCCCGTGCGCGGCGGCGACTACCTGCGCGTGGACAACGGCTCGTTCGACGGTCGGCTCACCCTCGACTGCCTGTTCGCCGACCCCACGGGCCGCAACTACTCCTGCCCCGACCGCACCGTCCCGGTCACCGCTGCGGTGCGTGACGTCGCGCTCGAGGTCGTCGTCGGCGGCGTGCTGCTGCGCAGCGCTCCGCTCCGCGTCGACTACGTCCGACCGCGGTTCCGCGACGCCCAGCTGGTCGCTCCCGACCGCGTCGTCGCCCGGCTCAGCGAGCCGGTGCGCGCTCCCGCGCTCTCCCCGGAGCTGCCGGCGGACTGGGAGGTCGTCGTCGACGGCCAGCCGGTGGCGGTGACGCGGGTCGAGGGGGCGCGGCCTGGCGACTGCGTCGACGTCTACCAGGCCGGTGAGGACACGAGGGCGGGCGACACCGGGTGCACCCGGACACTCGTCCTGGACGCGCAGACGGGCATCGACGAGGACGCGCAGCCGGTCGTCGACTACGTGCTCGTCGACGACCGGGTGCCCGGGCGCACCGCCCTCGAGGACTACGCCTCCAACCGGCTGTTCCACCTCGGGACGGGCACCCGCACCGCGGTGGATCGCATCCGCCCGCCGACGCCGCGCATCGACGCCGTGGCAGGCCGCGCACCGGAGCAGGCTCGGGTGGACGGCGGTGTCGCGGCGCCCGTCGTGGTCGCGAGCAACCTGCGTCCCGGGCACAGCGCGTTCGCGCGCATCACCGGCGACGGTCAGGTCAGGCAGACCAGTCCGGTGGAGGCGGCGGGCGAGACGGTGGAGCTCCCGTTGCCCGATCTCGGCGCTGACGGGGACTACCGGATCGAGGTCGTCGTCGTCGACCCGCACGGCAACCGGTCCACGTCCGACCTGCGGGCCGCTCGGGCCGACGCCGAGCCGAGCGCCGTGACCTACGGCCTGGACACCGTCGCGCCCTTCCTGCTGGGCGCGCTCGCCGAGCCCGACGGTGCCCTCACCGTCACCGTCTCCGAGGACGTCACCGGCACCGACGCGCCGGACCACTGGGAGCTGGCATCCGGGCGCGAGGTCACGGGTGTGACCGGGAGCGGCGCCGCCCGCCGGCTGACCGTCTCGGGCGGTGCCGTCGCCGGCGACGTGCTTCGCTACGCCCCGGCCGACGGTCGCTACGCCGACCGCGCCGGCAACGTGCTCGCGGACACGTCCGTGCCGGTGGCGGGTGTGCCCGCGCCGGTCGTCCAGGTGCCCGCCGACGTCCTCTACACGAACGCGCCCGCCGCAGAGGTCGCCGGGACCGGTCGCGACGGCGACGCCGTCTACGTCTTCCGCGACGACGACCGCAACGGCAGCCCGGACGGCGCCGCCGTCGTCTCCGTGCCGGTGTCCGGCGGTGCCTGGTCGGCCGACGTGCCGCTGGTCGAGAACGCGCGCAACGCGCTGCTCGTGCAGGCGAGGAACGGCGAGGGCCGCAGCCCGTTCGCCGCCGTGCCGGCGATCGTCAGCGACACCGTCCGGCCCGAGCTGGCCGTGGTCGCGCCGCAGGCCGGTGCGGTGCTGTCCGGTGGTGCGCCCGCCGACGTGCGCTGGAGCACGAGCGACGCCCACCACGGCGACGACGCGACCGTGCAGGTCGAGCTGACCGTCGACGGCACGCGCTTCGACGTGGTCGACCCCGGTGCGCCGGCCGCCGACGAGCAGACCTCCGTCGTGCTGCCGGCTGTCGACACCTCCGCGGCCAGGGTCCGGCTTCGCACCACCGACCTGGCCGGCAACAGCACCACCGCGCTGTCCGGCGTGTTCACCATCGACGCGACCGACCCCGTCTTCGCGGCCCGCACCGTCGCACTGCGGCAGGTCGAGGTCGTGTTCTCCGAGCCGGTCTCGGGGCCGCTGGGCGCCGACTGGCGGGTCGACGGGCAGCCGGCGCTCGTGCAGAGCGCCGACGGGCAGGCCGCGGTCGAGGCGGACGGCGCCACGGTCCTGCTGCTGCGCACGACGGCGGACTTCGACCCCGACAGCGAGCCCGTCGTCGTGTACGACCCGTCGGCCTCCGCCCTGCCGGGCGAGCTGGTCGACTCCGCCGGCCGTCCGGTGCCGCCCGGACTGCGCACGGTGGACGCCGCCGACCGGATCCGGCCGGCCGCGCCGACCGTGACCGCGGTCGACGGCAAGGCGCCCGCCGACGGCGCCGTGCTGAGCAACGACGACCGCCCGGTCGTGTCGGTGAGCGGGGTGCGCTCGGGTCTGGACGTCGTCGTCCAGCTCGCCACCCCGAGCGGGGGCGAGGAGGGCACGGCCACCACGGCCACCGGCTCCACCGCCGACGCCACCAGCCCGCGCATCCCCGTGGACGGTGAGCACCTGCTTCGGGCCGTGGCCATCGACCCGGCCGGCAACCGCAGCACCCAGACCGAGCTCAACGCGCCCGCCGACGACGGCGACCCGCAGGTCCGCTACGTGCTCGACACGGTGGTGCCCGTGGTGGTCGCTGCCGATCCGCAGGGCGACGACGTCCGGGTGGCGTTCTCCGAGGCGGTCGCCGGGCCGGACGACCCCGCCGACTGGACGCTGAGCGCCCCCGACGGCCCGCGCGCGGTCACTGCCGTCAGCGGCGAGGGCGCG
>DATMJH010000151.1:0-17234 GCA_035554015.1 Mycobacteriales bacterium | reverse complement strand
GGCGGTCAGGGGCGGCGCGGCGGTCTGGTGGGGCAGGCGGTCAGGTCGTGGGGTCGTGCGGCGCCTCGGGCGGCGACGCCGGTGCCTTGCGCGCGGGCGTGCGGGTGGCCTTGCGCGCGGCCGTGCCCGGAGCCCTTCCCGAGGCCCGCTTCGCGGCGCCGGGTGCGGCCGGCTCGGCATCGCCCGCCTGCCGCCGCGGCTGGTCGAGGTCGCCGGCGATGTCGCCGGTCGCGGTGACGACGCTGACGGCGACGTCGTCGCCGGCCGCGTTCTCGCCGCCGCGGAAGCTGGTGTAGATCTCGACGAGGACCTGCTTCTGCCGCTCGGTCAGCGCCTCGTCGGCCAGCACGGCGTCGACGACGGCGCTCGTGGCGGCGCGCTGCTCGAGGAAGCCGGCCTGCACGTAGAGCGCCTCGGCCGAGATCCGCAGCCCCTTGGCGATCTGCTGCAGGATGTCGGCACTCGGCTTGCGCAGACCCCGCTCGATCTGGCTGAGGTAGGGGTTGCTGACGCCGGCCAGCTTGGCCAGCTGGCGCAGCGAGATGTTGCTGCTGGCCCGCTGGTCGCGGATGTAGTCGCCGAGGCCGCGGATCTCGCCCGCGGCGGCGTTGACCGTCTCCTTCGCCTTGTCCTTCATCGCCGTCGACGGTACGGCGTGGTGCTAGCAATTGCAAGCGCATCGGCAAGCACTCTGAGGTGACCTGCGCCACGGACGCGCCGGGCTGGCAGACTCCGCCCGTGACGTCGACCCCCGAGCCGCCGCGCATCCACGGCAAGGCCGTCCTGCGCGACTACCCGCTGCGGATCTGGGCGCAGCAGCAGGAGCACACGCAGGCGCTGCTGCGCGAGTTCCAGCTGCTGCTCGTCGGCGAGCAGCAGGGCTCCGAGCACGCCGCGCCCCGGCAGCTCGTGGAGCTGGCCGACACGTTCACCGCCCGCTTCGGCCCGCTCATCGAGCAGATCAACGCCGAGCGGCAGGAGGCGTACGACCGCGGGCTCGACCGCATCGACAGCCACGTGCCGATGCCCGAGGGCACCCCTGACCTGCTGCAGCAGGTCAACCGGGTGCTGGCCGCCGTCGACGAGTACTGCGCCAGCGGCGAGCTCCTCGTGCTGCCGCGCTCGCCCGAGCAGCTGGCGCTGAGCGAGTGGATGACCCGGGAGATCGTCAAGCAGTACGACGGCGGCACGCCGACGCCGTGGCCGGGGCCCTTCTGACCGGCTAGACCGGGTGGTCGGTGTGCGTCCGGTCGCGACCGGCGACGACGAGCGACCACAGCAGGCCCACCGCGCCGGCGACGAGCAGGATGACGCCGACGGTCTCGAGCGAGATGCCGCTGATGTCGACGCTGACGGCGAAGGCCAGGATCGCGCCGACGGCGAGCAGGAAGATGCTGACGCCGATGCCCATGAGGTCCACCTCCGAGGAGCGGAACGGCCCGCGGGCCGCTGACGACGTGCCCCTGCCCGGCGAATGTGGCGGCGGCCGGTCGGACCCGTGACGCGGTCGCGTCATCCCGACGACGACTCTCGGCGCACGCGGCGGACGGCGTCGCGGTGCTCGGGCAGCGCGGCGGCCTCGACGTCGTCGAGCAGGGCCGCGACCCGCTCGCGGACCGGGCGGTGGTCGGCGCCGAACTGGCGGATCTCGTCCAGCGCCAGCGTCAGGTGGTCCTCCAGCCGCTCGGGCGGCAGCACGAGCCGCACGACGCCGTCCTCGTCGACGTGGACGCCGGTGCGCAGCGGCCGGGTCGCCAGCCGGCGCAGCAGGTCGTGCAGCTGGTCGAGCACCTGCACGGCCGTCGTCGGGTCGTTGGTGCTGGGCGAGAGCGCGCGGTCGGCGACGTCGACGAGCTGCCGGAGGCCGAACCCGACGTCCTGGTGCAGCGACCGCTCCCGCCCCTGCACCACCGACGCCGCCACCGCGCCGACGTCGAGGTCGGCCGGATCGCCGACCACCTCGAACAGCGGAGCTCCCGCCGGCAGGTAGTCGCCCATGAGCACGCCGGAGCGCAGGACGACGCCGGCGGCGCGCGCGAGCCCGACCAGCCGCTCGTCGTCGAGCGACTGCAGCACGCCCGAGCTGCGGGCCGGCACCACGGCGTGCTTCAGCCCGGCCGGCGGCAGCGCCGTCGCGTCGACCGGCTCGCCGCGGCCGGAGGGGTAGCGGCGCTCGATCGCCTCGCGCGTCTCGTCGCCGATCACCTCGATGATCGACGACACCTGGATCGCCGTGGCGATGTGGTGGATGTACGACACGAACAGCGCCACGCTCGCCAGCAGCAGCACCACCGCGACGGTCGTCGCCACGCCGGGCACGAACGTCCGCACGCCGTCGGTGTCGCCGCTCTGGACGGTTCGCAGCACCAGCACCGAGTAGACGAACGTCGCGGTGAAGACGCCGAGCGCCCACTGCGTCTGCCGGTCGCGCAGGAACGTGCGCAGCACCCGCGGGGAGAACTGGCTGCTCGTCAGCTGCAGCACGACGATCGTGATCGAGAAGACGAGACCCGTGAAGGTGATCATCGCGGTGGTGATGGCGCCGAGCACCTCCCGGGCGCCGTCGGCGCCGGCGCCGAACGTGAAGCTGAGGTCGTCGTCCAGGCGCCGGTCGAGCGCCACGAGCGCGAGGGCGAGCACGAGGGCGAGCACGACGCAGGCTCCGGGCACCGCCCACAGGCTCGCCCGCAGCCGGCCCTGCACCTGCCCCAGCCGCGCCCTCACCGTGGCAGCCCGCCGTCGTCGCTCATCCCTGCACCTCCGCCGCAGCCTGCTACCCGCTCCGACGGCGCCGCGCCCCGTCGTCACGCGACTGTCACGCTGGCCCCCAGCCGGTCGGGGAAGGACCCGCGGGTCTGAGAGGAGCGCTGCGTGCTGGACACGCTCGTCGATGCCGGTCCGCGCATCGCTGCGGGGCTGGTGACCCTCGTCGTGCTCTACGCCGTCGGCCGGCTGCTCGGCGCCGTCGTCCGCCGGCGGTGGTGCCGGCTCGACCGGCCGAGCTTCGCGAACGTGATGAGCCGCGTCGTGCGGCTGCTGTTCGGGCTGCTGGGCGTGCTGGCCGCGGCGACGATCGTCTTCCCGACCGTGAAGCCGGTGAACGTGCTGAGCAGCCTCGGGTTCTTCAGCATCGCCATCGGCTTCGCCTTCCGCGACATCCTCGAGAACCTGCTCGCGGGGATCCTGCTGCTGTTCCGGGCGCCGTTCCGGATGGGCGACGAGGTGGACGTCGAGGGCACCCGCGGCACGGTCGTCGAGGTCAACCTGCGCGAGACGGTGGTGCGCACGTACGAGGGGCGGCGGGTGCTCATCCCGAACGCCACCGTCTACAAGAACCAGCTCGTGGTGCAGACCGGCTACGACGCCGTCCGCACCGAGGGAGTCGTCGGCATCGCGTACGAGTGCGACGTCGAGCAGGCCCGCCGGGTCGCCCTGGAGGCGCTGCACCGCACCGACGCCGTGCTCGACACACCCCCGCCGTCGGTTCTCGTCGGCGAGCTCGGCGCGAGCACCGTCGACCTGCACCTGTTCTTCTGGTCGGCCCCGCAGCAGCGCCAGGTGCTGCTCGCCCGCGACGCTGCGCTCTCCGCCGTCAAGCGCGGACTCGACGACGCCGGCATCGAGATGCCGGCCGACATCGTCGTGCTGCAGGGCACGCCGAGCCTCAAGGCGGCGCTGCGCGACGACGAGGCCGAGGCCACCCAGGCCGGCAGCGTGCGCCCCCGGCAGACCACTCGCCCGGCGCAGGGCTCGGCCAGCCGTCCGACGTAGGTGGCACGGTCAGGCCGTCAGTCGTGCGCCGCGGTGACGGCCAGGAGCAGGACGGCGTACAGCGCGAGCCCGACGAGGAACCACGGGAAGCTCGAGCGCCGTGGGTCGGGCAGCTCCTCCTTGAAGACGTTGAGCAGGACCGAACCGGCCAGCAGCGCGGTGAGCAGCGCGACGACGAGCGCGCTCGTCGGGGCCGCGACCGCCCCGGCGAGCCACCCCGCGACGAGCCCGCCGACGAGCAGGAAGCGGCCGCTGCGCGTGAAGCGCTCGCCGTAGTGCTCGTGCAGCCCCCGGTCGGTGAGCACGAAGTGCAGCCCGATCGCGACGACGAACAGCAGTGCGAACACCAGGCCGGTCCGCACGCGCAGCGCCAGCGTGTAGGTGATGAGCCCGTTGTAGAGCAGGAACGCGCCGACGTGGACGCCGTAGACCGCCCCGCTGCCGCGCCCGTCGCCGGCGCTGCGGGGGTGGTGGCGGTCGGCGAGCCGCTCGAGCCCGTAGAACACGGTGAAGCCGGCGAGCGCGACGAGGAAGATGCTCAGCTCCAGCAGCGGCGTGTGCTCGACGGTGTCGCCGAGCGCCTCCCCGAGCGCCTCGTTGCCCTCGACCAGCTCGGGCAGCAGGTGCAGGAAGACGTACGCGACGGCCAGCCCGCCGGCGAAGGACCCGGTGACTGCCTCCGGCACGAACGGCAGCGTGCGCAGCCGCGGCGCGAGCACGTGCAGGGCGGCGAGCACGACGGTCAGACCGGCCGCGACCGCGACGCTCTCCATGACGGTCATGACCGGCGCCTTCCCCGTCAGGCCCGTCCGACGCCCACCCGGCCTCGGTGCTCGACTCCCGCACGGGTCCGGGGGCGTGGCCGGGGCGCTGCGTGGGCACTCGGACACCGTGGCGCGTGCCGACGTGGACGCCGCGGGGCCCGGCTGGGCGCGGCGGCTGCTGCGGGCTGCCGCCGTCGCCGCCGTGCTGCTGGTGCTCGCGCTCTCCGCCGTGGTCGCGTGGCTGTGGACGACGACCTCCCTGCCGCCGAGCGCCGCCGTCGCCCCGCCGCAGCAGTCGGTGGTGCGCTTCGCGGACGGCACGGAGATGGCCCGCGTCGGCGAGCAGGACCGCCGTCCGGTCCGTCTCGACCAGGTCTCCCAGGCGGCCCGGCACGCCGTGCTCGCCGCGGAGGACCGCGGCTACTACGACAGCTCCGGCCTGTCGCCGACCGGCATCGCGCGCGCGGCGTGGACGAACCTGCGCAGCGGCGAGGTCGAGCAGGGCGGGTCGACCATCACGCAGCAGTACGCCCGCGCGGCCTTCCTCACCCAGGAGCGGACGTGGAGCCGCAAGCTGCGCGAGGTCGTGCTCGCGGTCAAGCTCGACCGCAGCCGCGGCAAGGATCAGGTGCTCACCGACTACCTCAACACCGTCTACTTCGGCCGCGGCGCGTACGGCATCGAGGCGGCGGCGCGCACGTGGTTCGGCAAGCCGGCCGCGGGGCTGACCGCCGCGGAGGGCGCCGTCCTCGCCTCGCTGCTGCGCTCACCGGCCGGCTACGACCCCGAGCGGTCGCCGGAGCGGGCCCGCGAGCGCTGGCGGTACGTCCTGGAGGGCATGGCCGAGCGCGGCTGGCTCGACGGACCGGTCGAGGCGGTGCCGTACCCGGCGCTCGCGCCGAGGGAGCGGCAGGACCGCTTCGGCGGTACGAGCGGCTACCTCCTGCGGCAGGCGCTCGACGAGCTGCGCCGGCTGGGCTTCAGCGAGCAGTCGGTGGAGGCCGGCGGCCTGGTCGTCGAGACGACGTTCGACCCCCGGGCGCAGCGGGCGGCGGTGGAGGCGGTGCGGGCGACGCTGCCGGCCGACCTGCCCGACGGCGTCTATCCCGCCCTCGTCTCGGTCGAGCCCGGGACCGGCCGGGTACGGGCGCTGTACGGCGGCGACGACTACCTGCGCCAGCCGTTCGACGCCGCGGTGCAGGGCGCTGCGCAGGCGGGCAGCTCGTTCAAGCCGTACGTGCTCGCCGCGGCGCTCGACCGCGGCATCCCCCTCACCGCCGAGCTCGACGGCAGCTCACCGCGGCTGTTCGACGACTACCGCGTCCGCAACTTCGGCGGCGCCTCGTACGGCACGGTCGACGTCGCGACGGCGACGGCGAGGTCGGTCAACACCGCCTACGTCGAGCTGGGCCTGCGGGCCGGTCCGCACCACGTCGCGCGGATGGCCGAGGACCTCGGCATCACCGCCGACATGAGCGTCGAGCGCGACTCCGCAGCCATCAGCCTCGGCGTCACGACCGTGACGCCGCTCGAGCAGGCCAACGCCTTCGCCACCCTGGCGGCCGGCGGTGTGCGGGCGGAGCCCTACGTCGTCGAGCGCGTCACCGACACCGACGGACGGGTGCACTACCAGGCGCAGCCGCGGGCGCGGCGGGTGCTCGACGAGGCCGTGGCGGCCGACGTGACGCACGCGCTGCGGGGCGTGCTGATCCGCGGCACCGCGCAGCGCGCCCGGCTGCCCGGGCGTCCCGCGGCCGGCAAGACCGGCACGACGAGCCGCAACACCGCCGCCTGGTTCGTCGGCTACACCCCGCAGCTGTCGACGGCAGTGGCCATGTTCTCCGAGCGCCCGGACGTCCCGCTGCGCGGCGTCGCCGGCCTGCGCGAGGTGACCGGCGGAACGCTGCCGGCGCGCACCTGGCGCCGGTTCATGACCGCCGCGCTCGACGGCGTGCCGGTCGCCGCCTTCCCGCCGCCGGCGCAGGTCGGGCCGCCACCCCGGGCGCCGGTGCCGACGCCGAGCGTCTCGCCGCTCCCGCCGCGCCAGGACGACGGCCCGCGCGAGCTGGTGCGGCCCTCACCCGGCGCGCCGCTCGACCTCGCCCGCCAGGAGTAGGAGCACCCCCACCCGGGCAAGCGGGCGATCATGAATCCGGCGGACCACGTGCTGCTCGTCGTCGGAGCGTGCGTCGTCGTGCTCGGGATGTCCTCCCGCGTGGTCAAGAAGCACGCCCTCAGCCCGGTACTGCTCGCGCTCGCCGTCGGTGTGCTGGTCGGCCCGCACGCGCTGGGCGCCGTCGACCCGGTGGCCGACGTGCCGCGGCACGTGCTGCTCGAGCAGCTGGCCAGGGTCGCGCTGGCCCTGTCCGTCGTCGACATCGCCCTGCGCGTGCGCCCGGAGGACCTGCGCGAGAACGCGCGGCGGCTGGCGGTGCTGCTGCTCGTCGTCATGCCGGGCATGTGGCTCGTGACGGCGCTCGGCGCCTGGCTGCTGCTCGGCCTGTCGGTGACGCTGGCGCTCTGCCTGGCCGCCGCACTGACCCCCACCGACCCGGGCGTCGCCTCCGCGCTGGTCACCGGCAAGCTCCCCGACGCGCTGCTGCCGCGCCGGGTGCGGATCTCGCTGCAGGGCGAGGCGGCGGCGAACGACGGGCTGGCACTGCCGTTCGTGCTGCTCGCCGGAGCGCTCGCCACGCTGCCCGCCGGCGAGGCGGTGGCCGACGCCGTCGCCGGGGCCGGTCGCCAGCTCGCGGTCTCCGCTGCCGTCGGCGTGCTCACGGGCTGGCTGCTGCTCCAGCTGGTCGGCTGGGCGGGCGTGCACCGGCTGGCCGAGGAGGACTGGTTCCCGCTCGCCTCCAGCGGCCTGGCCGTGGCGGTGCTCGCGCTCGCGCACCTGCTCGGCGGCAGCGGCATCCTCGCGGCGTTCCTCGCCGGCCTGGTGTTCGCCGAGGGCCTGCCGGAGGGCCTGCGCGAGCCGATCCACGAGGTCCACCGGTCGGTCACCAAGGTGGCGCTCACCGTGGTCTTCCTCGCATTCGGCACGGTGCTGCCGGTCGACCGGTGGTGGCCCGAGCTCGGCGCCGCGGGCATCGCCTTCGCGCTGTGGGTGCTCGTGCTGCGCCGGCTGCCGGTGGCCCTGCCGATGCTCGCGCTGAGCGGTACCGGCGTCTGGTCGGCCGGGTTCATCGCCTGGGCCGGCCCGCTCGGCGTCGCGGGCATCTACTACCTCGCCTTCCTGCACCGGTACCAGCTGCCCGAGTACGAGCGGCTGTTCGCGGCCGGCAGCCTGGCCATCACCGTCTCGGTGCTCGGCCAGGCACTGCTGGCCGCTGTGGCGGTGCGCCGCTACAACCGCGCCATCGGCGAGCCCGCGGTCGACGGCGAGGACGACGAGCTGGTGCTGCGCGGCCGCCTGCCCTGACCCACCGACTGTCACCGACTCGTCTTGTTGGCGCCGGACGGGTTCGGGTACGACCGGCCCGGTGACACCCGCGAGCGGCCCTGCCCCTGCCGCCGGACCCGTCGACGCAGAGCTGCCCTGGGCACCGCCGCTCGGTGCCCTGCGGCTGCTCGGCGACGGGCGCAGCGCCGCACTGCTCTCCCCCGACGGCAGCGTCGAGTGGTGGTGCGCGCCGGCGTTCGACTCGCCGCCGCTGTGCTGGCGGCTGCTCGACCCGGCCGGCGGGACGGCCCGGTTCCCCGGGCTCACGGTCGACCGGTACGACGACGCGCCCGCCGCCGCCGTCGCCCGCACGGTGCTGCGCGACGCCGACGGCCTGGTCGACCTGCACGACGCGCTGCTGCCCCGCGGTGACGGCGTCGTGCTCGTGCGCCTGCTGCGCCGACGCTCCGGCCGCGGGCCGGTCGTGCACCAGCTGCGGCTCGGCGGCTTCGACGCGCCGTCGCTGGAGCTGCGGCCGGACGGCGAGGTGGCGCGCGGCGCGGTCGGCACAGCGGAGGTCGTCGTGCGCGGCGGCCGGCACACCGTCGTCGACGGCGTGCTGCTCAGCGAGGTCGAGACCCCCGGCGGGCAGTGGACCGCCCTGGTGATCGGTGTCGGCGCCGACCACGACGGCAGCGTCGGCGACCTGCTCGCCGACGTCGTGGTCCGCGCCGAGGTCGAGCAGCGGCGGCGGCAGAGGTCCCGCCTGCCGCGCCGGCACGGCGACCGTGCCCTCGACGCGCTGGCCGTCCTGCGGGCCTGCACGTTCGACCCGACCGGTGCCGTCGTCGCCTCGCCGGTGACCAGCCTGCCGGAGGCGCCCGGCCACGACCGGCAGTTCGACTACCGCTACAGCTGGCTGCGCGACGCGTCGCTGTCCACCGCCGTCGCGGCGCTGCTCGGGCACGCCGACGTCGCCCGCCGGTACCTGGGCTTCGTGCACCGCGCCTGGGCCGGCTCCGACCTGCTCGACACCCCCGTGCTCGACGTCCGCGGCCGGCCGGTGCCGCCGGAGCGGGAGGTCGACGGCGTGTTCGGCTGGGCCGGCTCCCGGCCGGTGCGGGTCGGCAACCAGGCCCGCGGGCAGCGGCAGTACGACAGCCTCGGGCTGTTCGTGGAGGCGGTGTCGGTCTACGTGCAGGCCGGCGGCACGCTCGACGGCTCGACGTGGCGGCTCGTGCGCCGGCTCGCCGACACCGTCGCGGCCGAGGACCCCGGCCAGGTGCAGGAGAGCTCCGGCGTGTGGGAGCTGCGCACCCCCCGGCCGCTGGTCAACGGCGACGTCGGCCGGTGGCTGGTGCTCGACCGCGCGCTGTGGATCGCCCGCGGCTGGCGGCCCTGGACCCGGCGCGGCCACTGGGCGCGCGCCCGGGACGTGCTGGCCCAGCGCATCGTCGGTGCCGTGCGGGACGACGGGCTGCTGCCGCAGGCCTACGACGGCGACCCTCCGGTGCCCGACGCGTCGTCGCTCATGGCGGTCGCCTTCGGCCTGCTCGGACGGAACGACCCGCGGGCCGGCCGGCTCGTCGACGCCGTCCTCGAGCGGCTCGGCGACGGCCCGTACGTGCACCGCTACCCGACCGGCGCCGACGACGGCTTCTCCGGCGCCGAGGGCGCCTTCCTGCCGGTCACCTTCCTCGCCGTGACGGCGCTGGCCCGGCTCGGCCGCGTCGACGAGGCGCGCGCCCGCCTCGACCGGCTCTGCGCCGCGCTGCCGCGCCTGCTCGCCGAGGAGGTCGACCCGCGCAGCGGCGCGCTGCTCGGCAACACGCCGCTCGTGTGGAGCCATGCCGAGCTGGCCCGCGCGGTGTACGTGCTCGACGCCGCCGAGCGCCGGGCGCGGTGGGGAGCCGCCGGCGAGTGGGCCTGGCGACTGCAGCGGTACGCACGACTGCGGCTGGACGCCGTGACGTGACAGACGAGAGGGGACACCCCATGAGAGTCCGCACCCGACCGGCCGGCCCACCGGCGGCATCGGTCCGGCCGGGCGAGGGCGGCATCGGACGCGGCGGGTCGCCCGCGGCCGAGCGCCTGTCGGACGCGCTGCGGCGCGGTGACACCCGCTTCCTGCGTGACCGGCGGCGCACCGCGGTGCTCCAGACCGCCGCCGCCGGGCTGCTGTCCGTCGTCGGGCTCTACCAGTTCGGGGTGCTGCGCTCGGTGCCCGAGCCGCCGCTGCCGGTCCTCGACGCCGACCGCGTCGACGCCTCCGGCGAGGCCTACCGGGTGCTGCGCACGCCGGACGCGACGCTCGGGATCGCCAGCGCCGGCGTCTCGCTGGTGCTCGTCGGGATGGGCGGGGAGCGCCGCCACGAGCAGCTGCCGTGGGTACCGCTGCTGCTCGCCGCGAAGTCGCTCCTCGACGCCGCCGGCGGCACCTACCTGTTCGCCGAGCAGCTGACCAAGCACCGGCGCATCTGCTCGTGGTGCACCGCCAGCGCCGCGCTGCTCGTCGCGACGGTGCCGGCCGTGCTGCCCGAGGCCCGCGCCGCGTGGCGCGCGCTGCGCACCCGCTGACCATGCCGTCCTGCCCGAGGAGATCCGCATGAGCACGCCGTCCCGACGCGGCACCGCCGTCGTCACCGGGGGGTCGGCCGGCGTCGGCCGCGCCGCCGTCCGCGAGCTGGCCCGGCGCGGCTGGGACATCGGTGTCCTCGCCCGCGGCGAGGACCGCCTGGACGCCGTCGTGCGCGAGGTGCAGGCCTGCGGGCGCCGCGCCGTCGGCGTGCCGGTCGACGTCGCCGACGCCGCCGCCGTCGACCGCGCGGCCACGGAGGTGGAGGCGGCGCTCGGGCCGGTCGACCTGTGGGTCAACAACGCCTTCACCGGGGCCATCGCGTTCTTCGACGAGATCACCGCCGAGGAGTTCGAGCGCATCACGCGGGTCACCTACCTCGGCTACGTCAACGGCACCCGCGCCGCGCTCGCCCGCATGACGCCGCGCGACCGCGGCACCGTCGTCCAGGTCGGGTCGGCGCTGGCCTTCCGCGGCATCCCCCTGCAGACGGCGTACTGCGGCGCCAAGCACGCCGTCCACGGCTTCACCGAGGCGCTGCGCGTCGAGCTGATGCACAAGGGTGTCGGGGTGCGGCTGTGCGAGGTGCACCTGCCCGCCCTCAACACCCCGCAGTTCGACTGGGTGCTGCACCGCGGCATCGACCACCACCCCATGCCGGTCGCGCCGCTCTACCAGCCCGAGGTGGCCGCGCGGGCGATCGCGCACGTCGCCGAGCACCCGCGCCGCACCACCTGGGTGGGCCTGCCGACCGCCCTCACCGTGCTCGGCAACCGGGTGGCGCCGTCGCTGCTCGACCGCTTCCTGGCCCGCACGAACGTGCAGGGGCAGCAGGCGCCGGAGCACGACCCGCCGGGCGCGCAGGCCAACACCTGGCATCCGGTGTACGGCGACGAGGTCGCCGCGCACGGCAGCTTCGACGACCGCGCGCACGGCCGCAGCCCGCAGCTGTGGCTCAGCACCCACCGCGGGCTCCTGGCCGCGGCCGGTGCGGCCGCAGCCGGCCTGGCCGCCGCCGCGGCGCGCCGCTGACCCGGCACTGCCGCGGCGCGCCGCCGACCCGGCACCGCCGCGGCGCGCCGCCGACCCGGCGCCGTCGCAGTGTCGTCACGAACCGGACACACGAGCGTCGGCGACCCCGAGGAACCGCCGGGTAGGCCGAGCGCCGTGACCGACGACGACCCTGCCCCGCGCTCGCTGGCCACCGACCTGCTCGCCGGCGGCGTCCGCGACGCGGCGTCGGGCACGGCGAAGGCGGTCGCCGCCGTCGGCGTCTGCCTGCTGGCCGGGATGCTCGTCGCCGGCCTGACCGTGCCGCTCGTCGGCGGCATCGGCATCGCGGCCAAGGCCTCGGCCGACGAGTTCCTCGAGCTGCCGGCCGAGTTCGAGCCCCCGACGCCCGCCCAGCGCACCACGGTGCTGGCCCGCACCGGTCAGGTCATCGCGTACCTGTACCTGCAGAACCGCGTGCCCGTGACGCTCGACCCGGTGCCGCCCCACGTCCGCGACGCCGTCATCGCCGTCGAGGACGAGCGCTTCTACGAGCACAACGGCATCGACGTGAAGGGATCGCTGCGGGCCGCCGTCGAGAACGCCACCTCGCGCGCCGTCAGGCAGGGCGGGTCCACCCTCACCCAGCAGTACGTGAAGAACGCTCTCGTCGCGTCCGCCTCGACGCAGGAGCAGGTCGAGCAGGCGACCGAGCAGTCGCTCGAGCGCAAGCTGCGCGAGGCGCGGCTGGCGCTCGCTCTCGAGCGACGGATGAGCAAGGACGAGATTCTGCAGCGGTACCTGAACCTCGCGTACTTCGGCAACGGCGTGTACGGCATCGGCACCGCGGCGAGCTTCTACTTCAGCAAGCCGGTGGAGGAGCTGACCGTCGCCGAGGGGGCGCTGCTGGCCGGCCTCGTGCAGCGGCCGGCGACCTACGACCCGCTGCGCAACCTCACCGGCGCGGTGTACCGGCGTGACGTCGTGCTGCGCCGCATGCACGACGCCGGCTTCCTCGACGGCGCCGGCCTGGTGGCGGCGCTCGACGAGGCGCCCGACCTGCGCCCGGCACCGGTCGGCAGCGGCTGCGAGGCGCCCGGCGTCGGCGCGCCGTTCTTCTGCGACTACGTGCGGCGGGCGCTCGAGGAGGGTCCGCTCGGGGCGGCGCTCGGCACGACCCGAGAGGAGCGCCAGCAGCGGCTGCTCACCGGCGGCTACACGATCCGGACGACGCTCGACCCCCGCATGCAGGACATCGCGCAGCGGCAGCTGAACCTCGCCGTGCCGCCGACCGACCCGTCCGGCGTCGCGGCGGTCTACACCTCGGTGCGGCCGGGCAGCGGCGAGGTGGAGGTCCTGGCCGTGAACCGCCGCTTCGGCGAGGACCGCGTGCCGGGCGCGACGAAGCTGAACCTGGCGCTCGGCGGCTCGAGCGGCATGCAGGCCGGCTCGACGTTCAAGCCGTTCGTGCTCGCCGCGGCGTTGGAGCAGGGCGTCCCGCTGCACTACACGCTCGACGCGCCGGCCGAGTACGAGTCGGCCGTCTTCGCGAACTGCGACGGCCGCACGTGCGACAACCCCTACGTCGTCCGCAACGCCGGCGACTCCAACGCAGGGCGGCACGACCTGGTCAGCGCCACGCACAGCTCGGTGAACACCTACTACGTCCAGCTCGAGGAGCGCACCGGCGTCGAGCGCCCCGCGCAGATCGCCGAGGCGCTGGGACTGCGGCAGTTCCAGGACGGCGACCCGACGGCGCCGCTGCACCGCGGCGGCTCGTTCGTGCTCGGCGTGAACGAGATCAGCCCGCTGCAGCTCTCGGCGGCGTACGCGGCGTTCGCGGCCCACGGCGAGTACTGCCCGCCGCGACCGGTCACCGGCATCACCGACGCGCGGGGCCGGCCGGTGCCGCTCCCGCCGCAGGAGTGCCGGCAGGTGCTCCAGCCGCAGATCGCCGACACGGTCACGTCGATCCTGCGCGGGAACGTCGACGGCCCGTGGCCGCGCACCGGACGCCTCGCCTCGATCGGGCGGCCGGCCGCCGGCAAGACCGGCAGCACCAACGGCTCGAAGGCCGCCTGGTTCGCCGGGTACACGCCGCGGCTGGCGGCGTCGGTGTGGATCGGCACGCCGCAGCCGACCGAGCTGCGCCAGGTCACGATCCACGGCCGCTACTACCGCCAGGTGTACGGCGGCACGCTGCCCGCGCCGATCTGGGCGTCGATCACCGGCCCGGCGGTCGCCCCTGCCGCACCCGAGCCGATGCCGCCGGCCGTCGCGCCCGCCCCCGGCCCGCCGCCGCCGGAGACACGCCGTGACGACGACCGGCGAGCTGGCTCCGTGCAGCAGCTGGCCCGGGGCCGGCGGTGAGGCCGCCCGCGACGCGCATCACCCGCCTGCCGCGTGACAGGCCACAGGGGCGCGGGTACCGCCCTGCTGTGCTGACGACCGGTGCCGTCCTCGGCGATCGCTACGCGCTCGAGCGCCGCATCGCCGTCGGCGGCATGGGCGAGGTCTGGGCCGCGGAGGACCGGCTGCTCGGCCGCCCGGTGGCGGTGAAGACCGCCCGGCCGGAGGTCCAGGCCGACGCCGGGTTCGCCGACCGGCTGCTCGCCGAGGCGCGGCACGCCGCCGCCGTCGCGCACCCGGGCATCGCCGAGGTGTACGACGTCAGCGCCGCCGAGCCGGTGCCGTACCTGGTGATGGAGCTGGTCGACGGCCGCCCGCTCTCGCAGGTCATCGCGGACGAGGCGCCGCTGCCGCCCGAGCGCGCCCGCCGCATCGTGTGCCAGGTGGCCGCCGCGCTCGACGCCGCGCACGCCGTCGGACTGGTGCACCGCGACGTCAAGCCGTCGAACCTGCTGCTCACCGCCGACGACCGGGTGAAGGTGACCGACTTCGGCATCGCCCGCGCCGTCGACGCGGCGTCCGTGACGCGCAGCGGGTTCGTCGTCGGCACCGCGCAGTACCTGTCACCCGAGCAGACGTCGGGGCAGCCGGCGAGCGCGGCCAGCGACCTGTACGCGCTCGGCGTCGTCGCGTTCGAGCTCCTCACCGGCCGGCGGCCCTTCGACGGCGACCCCATGCAGGTGCTCGCGGCGCACCGCGACACGCCCGCGCCGGAGCTGCCGGAGTCGGTGCCGGCCGACCTGCGCGAGCTCGTCACCGCGCTGCTGCACAAGGACCCGGGCTCGCGCCCGAGCGCGGCGCACGTCGTCGGCCGCACGCCCTACCCGTCCGACCGGACGGCGGTGCTGCGCGCTCCCGCGGTGGCCGGCGGGAGCAGCGGGCCGGCCACTGCGCCGGCCGCCGGCACCGACGACGGCACCGACGCGCAGACCGCGCCGCACGCCGTCCTCCCGACCGCCGACCCGGCCGCAGCCCCGACGGCAGCCCCGGCCCTGGCGCCGCACGCCAGGCCGCACGCCGGGCCGGCGGCGGCGTGGCGCCGGGCCGCCGGTGAAGGGCTGCGCACCCCGCGCTGGCTGCCCGCCCTCGCCCTCGCGGCGGCGGTCGGAGTGATCGGCGTCGTGGCGCTCACCGCCGGCGGCGAGGGGGGCCCGTCCGGCTCGTCCGGCGCGCCGCAGCCGGTGCCCGTGGCGGCGGCGTCGCTGTTCCACCCCGGCGGCAGCGACGGCGACTACCCCGGCGAGGTGCCGCGCGTCGTCGACGGCGACCCGGCCACCGTCTGGCACACGCAGACCTACAGCTCGCCGGAGTTCGGCAACCTGCGCCCGGGCGTCGGGGTGCTGTTCGACCTGGGCGAGCCCCGCGCCGTCCGCGAGGTGCGGCTGAGCCTGCCGACGCCGGGCCTCGACCTGCGCGTGCACGCAGGGGACGAGCCCGGTGCCGGGCTGCTGGAGACCGAAGCGCTCGGCGCGGTGCGCGGTGCGCCGGGCAGCACCGTCGTGCGCGTCGAGGGCGCGCCGCGGGCCCGCTACTGGGTGGTGTGGGTCGAGCGGCTGCCGCCCTCCGGCCGCGCCGAGGTCGCCGAGGCGTCGTTCCTCACCTGAGCGGACCAGCCCGACCACCCTGGCCCCCAACCCCTACGCAGGCACGGCTGCGCGGCGTCCGGCGGCAGCTCAGGCGAGCAGGCGGGTCATCCGCTGCAGCTGCTGGCGGCGCTCCCGCCGCGAGCGCACCGGCGCGGCCGACCGGCGCAGCCGCCGCAGCTGCTCGATCTCCTCGAGCAGCTGGGTGCGGCGCTGCTGCCGCGTGCGGCGCTCCAGCTCGGTCATCCGGCGAGCACCTGGTCGCGCGGGAGCACCGGCAGGGCGTCGGCCAGGCCGACCAGCTCGAGCACGCGGCGGACCCGGGCGTTCGCGCCGACGAGGACGAGCTCGCTGCCCTGCTCCTGCGCCCGCAGCCGCACCCGCGCCAGCATGCCGACGCCGTACGGGTCGGCCAGCACGCAGCGGGTGAGGTCGACGGCGACGCGCGCCGGCCGGGTGCGCAGGGCCTGGGCGAGCAGTCCCTCGACGTCGGGCGCGGTCGCGGCGTCGAGCCAGTCGGGGACGTCGATGACGACGACGGGCACGGCGCCGCCGAGCTCCAGGTGGGCGAGAGGCACCCGCAGCGGGGGCGTCACGTGTGTCACGCCGACCCCCCTCCTGCCGGTTCCGGACCCAGCGTCCGCAGACCACCGTGACGGACGCGGGTTGCGGCCGTCGGGCGGGGCGTCAACGAGCAGGTGACAGTCGGCGCCGTCCCCCGTCCGGGGGCCGTCGACACTCCCGCTGACGACACAGACGCAGTGGGGGCGGCGGAGGTTGCCTCGCCGCCCCTGCTCGTTCCGTCCGACCACGCCCGCGGGGAGGGTGTGTCAGGACGCGGACGTCCGGGGAGGTGGGGCCGGCGGGGGTCCGCTCAGCGGCGGGCGGCCTCGACGAGCGCGCGCTCGAGGGTGTTCGCCGTCTCGACGTCGGGCGGCCGGTCGGCGATGACGTCGGCGTACAGGAACGACTCGCCCAGCCGCACGACCGCGTACGCCAGCTGGTCGAACGGCACCACCTGCCGCAGCAGCCCCTCCTGCTCGTCGCGCTCCAGCAGCCGGGTGAACGCCGTGACGACGGCCGGCTGCACGTGGCCCCGGCTGTCGGTGAGCACGCGCACGGCCGTCATCGGCTCGTCGTCGAGCAGCCGGCGCAGCCCCCGGTCGGCCGCGACTCCCGCGTTGAACGCCATGATCACCGACAGGCTGCGCAGCTCGTGCGGGCGCCTGCCCCGCTCCCAGTCCCGTTCGGCGCGCTCGAGGGCGTCGAGCGCCCGGTGCGCGAGGGCGAGGCCGAGCAGGTTGTCGCGGTTGCCGACCTTGCGGTGCAGGGTGGCGCGCGAGATGCCCTGCTCGGCACCGAGCAGCTGCAGGTCCAGCCGGCGGCCGGCGGCGATCCACGCCGCGGCGGCGCGCACCACCTGCTCGGGGGTCGCCCTCACGGCTCGGAACCGTACCGGCGCGCCCCGCACCGGCGCGCCTCCCGTGCCGGCCGCCGACATCGGCATGACGCCGTCGACTCGGATCGATAGCATCCCCGCAGCGCCGCGCACGCTCCGTCACTGTGAGCATCCTCGACCCCCTGCGGCCTGGAGGAGCACGCGTGCGCGGTACCGGGCTGCTGGTGGCCCGCCTCGTGCGCGTGCTGCTCGTCGAGGACAGCGAGGCGGACGCCTTCCTCGTCCGCGAGCTGCTGTCGGAGACCGGCGGGGCGTTCGAGTTCCAGTGGGTCCGCACGCTCGGCGAGGCGCGCGCCGTCGC
>DATMJH010000150.1:0-5262 GCA_035554015.1 Mycobacteriales bacterium | reverse complement strand
AGCGGCAGCGACTCGAGCCCGTGGCCGAAGTACTCGACGAACTTCCCGACGACGCCCGTCTGGCGCAGGATCTCGGTCACGGTCAGGACGAGGTCGGTCGCGGTGGCGCCCTCGGGCAGCTCGCCGGAGAGCTTGAAGCCGACGACCCGCGGGATGAGCATCGACACCGGCTGCCCGAGCATCGCGGCCTCGGCCTCGATGCCGCCGACGCCCCAGCCGAGGACGCCCAGACCGTTGATCATCGTGGTGTGGGAGTCGGTCCCGACCAGGGTGTCGGGGTAGGCGTCGACGACGCCGTCGGGTGCCTCGCGCGTGAAGACCACGCTCGCGAGCCGCTCGAGGTTCACCTGGTGGACGATCCCGGTCGCCGGGGGCACGACCTTGAAGTCGGCGAAGGCCTCCTGGCCCCAGCGCAGGAACTCGTAGCGCTCGCGGTTGCGCTCGTACTCCAGGCGGGTGTTGAGCTCGAGCGCGTCCGGCCGGCCGAAGTGGTCGGCGATGACCGAGTGGTCGATGACCAGCTCGGCCGGCGCCAGCGGGTTGATCTTCCGGGGGTCGCCGCCGAGGTCGGCCATCGCCTCCCGCATGGCGGCGAGGTCGACGATGCAGGGCACACCGGTGAAGTCCTGCATGACCACCCGGGCGGGGGTGAACTGGATCTCCTGGTCGGGCTGGGCCGACGGGTCCCAGCCGGCCAGGGCCCGGATGTGGTCCTCGGTGATGTCGGCGCCGTCCTCGGTGCGCAGCAGGTTCTCGAGCAGCACCTTCAGGGAGTACGGCAGGTCGTCCGCGCCGCCCACGGCGTCGAGCCGGAACACCTCGTACGACGTGCCGCCGACCTCCAGCGTGCTGCGGGCGCCGAAGCTGTCCTTGCTGGCCATGCGGCTCTCCTCGTCCCGACGGTCCGTGTCCCCGTCGATCTCGTCACGCTAGTCAGGCTGTGCCCACGGTCGGGGCGGGGGTGCACGGAGCGATCCGGTCCGCGGGCTCGGCCCCGCCGTGGATCTCTGCCCGGGATCGTTCGAACGACGCGTCGGCGGGCAGACCGCGCCTGCGCACCGCTGTCGACCAGAGGAGCTGCCCGTGCCCGAGAGCGCGCAGCCGCCGGCGCAGAGCCAGCAGCATCCGGGCAGCGACGCCGAGCTGGCTCCGCAGGCCGACCACGGCGAGCAGTCGTACCGCGGCACGGGCCGGCTGACGGGTCGGCGGGCGCTGGTCACCGGCGCCGACTCGGGCATCGGGCGCGCCGTCGCCCTCGCCTTCGCGCGCGAGGGCGCCGACGTGGTCCTGTCGTACCTGCCCGAGGAGGAGGCCGACGCGCGCGAGGCCGCGCGCTGGGTCGAGCAGGCCGGGCGGACGGCGGTGCTGGCGCCGGGCGACATCAGCGACGAGGAGCACTGCGTCGCGCTGGTCCAGCGGACGGTCGACGACCTCGGCGGCATCGACCTGCTGGTCAACAACGCCGCGCACCAGATGGCGCAGAGCGGCATCGGGGCGATCAGCACCGAGCAGTTCGACCGGGTCATGAAGACGAACGTCTACGCGATGTTCTGGCTGTGCCGCGCCGCGGTGCCGCACCTTGCGCCGGGCTCGTCGATCATCAACACGTCGTCCGTCCAGGCGTACGAGCCGTCGCCGTCGCTGCTCGACTACGCCACCACCAAGGCGGCGATCGTCACCTTCACCCGCGGGCTGGCGATCGAGCTCGCGGAGCGGGGGATCCGGGTGAACACGGTGGCGCCGGGTCCGGTCTGGACGCCGCTCATCCCGGCGACGATGCCCGCCGAGCAGGTCGAGGGCTTCGGCAGCGACACCCCGATGGGGCGGGTCGCCCAGCCGGCCGAGGTGGCGCCGGCGTTCGTCTTCCTCGCCTCGCAGGAGGCGAGCTACATCACCGGCGAGCGGATCGGCGTCGCGGGAGGCAAGCCGTTCCCCTGAGCCCGTCCGGCGGTGCGTGCGGCAGGGTGGTCACCGTGGGGACCGCGCTGCTCACCGACCGGTACGAGCTCACGATGCTCGACGCCGCGCTGGTGTCCGGGCTGGCCGAGCGCCCGGTCGTGTTCTCCGTCTTCGCCCGCCGGCTGCCGGCGGGCCGGCGCTACGGCGTGCTCGCCGGACTGCACCGGTTCCTCGAGCACCTGCCGTCGTTCCGGTTCACCGACGACGAGCTGTCGTGGCTGGTGGCCGAGGGCGTGATCCGCACGGAGACGGCCAGGCACCTGCAGCAGTGGCGGTTCGGCGGCGACGTCGATGCCTACAGCGAGGGCGAGGTCTGGTACCCGCGGTCACCGCTGGTGCAGGTGAGCGCGAGCTTCGGCGACGGCGTCCTGCTCGAGACGCTGCTGCTGTCGTGCCTGAACAGCGCCTGCGCCGTCGCGGCCGCAGCCGCCCGGCTGCGCACCGCCGCGGGCGACGCGCGGCTCATCGAGATGGGCAGCCGGCGGGCGCACGAGCAAGCAGCGGTGGCGAACGCCGTCACCGCGTGGGTGTGCGGTTTCGACAGCACCTCGAACCTGACCGCCGTGCGCACGCCTGCGAGCACGTCGTAGGTGTCGACCAGCAGCACGGTGTCGCTCCCCGCCGCGCCGACGTAGGCCTCGAACGCCTCCCGCTCCGTGCCGTGCGAGAGCACGAACGCGTGCGCCACCGTGCCGCTCGTGGGCACGGTGGCGCACGCGTTCGTGCTCTCGCACGGCACGGAGCGGGAGGCGTTCGAGGCCTACGTCGGCGCGGCGGGGAGCGACACCGTGCTGCTGGTCGACACCTACGACGTGCTCGCAGGCGTGCGCACGGCGGTGGAGGTGGCCGGTCCGCGGCTGTCGGCGGTGCGCGTCGACAGCGGCGACCTGCCGGTCCTCGTGCCGCAGGTGCGCGCGCTGCTCGACCAGCTCGGCGCGACGGGCACGAAGATCGTCTGCACCGGCGACCTCGACGAGACGTCGATCCCGCCGCTGCGGGCCGCGGGTGCCGACGCGTTCGGCGTCGGCTCACGGCTGGCCGCCGGCGGCGGGCACCCGAGCGCCGGCCTGGTCTACAAGGTCGTCGAGCAGGACGGCGTCGGCGTGGCCAAGCGATCCACCGGCAAGGCGGACGTGCCAGGGGCCAAGAGGGCCTACCGGCTGCTCGACGACGACGGCCGGGCCGCCGCCGAGCTGCTGCTGCCGACCGGCGCATCGCCACCGCGCGCGGCGCACCGCGCGCTGCAGCGGCGCGTCGTCGAGCAGGGTGAGGTCGTGACAGAGCTCGACGCCGCCGCGGCGCGCGAGCACCACGCCGCCGCGAAGGCGCAGGCCGACGAGGGCCTGGCGCCGGGCGACCCGCTGCCGACCCGCTACGAGGAGGAGCCATGACGCGCTACCACCCGAGAACCGCCCTGATCGTCGTCGACGTGCAGAACGACTTCGCGGACCCGGCCGGGTCGCTGTCGGTGGCCGGGGGAGAGGACGTCGTCGACCGGGTCGGGACCGAGGCCGACGCCGCACGCGCGGCCGGCGCGCTGGTGGTCTGCACGCAGGACTGGCACCCGGCCGACACGCCGCACTTCGAGAAGGACGGCGGCACCTGGCCGGTGCACTGCGTCGGCGGCACGTGGGGCGCGCAGCTGCACCCGGCGCTGCCCGGGTGGCTGGCCGACGCGCCCGCGGTGCGCAAGGGGACGGGCGGTGAGGACGGCTACTCCGGCTTCACCGTCCGCGACCCGGTGAGCGGCGCGGAGCGCCCCACCGAGCTGGCGGACCTGCTGCGCGAGCGCGGCGTCGAGCGGGTCGTCGTGGCGGGGCTCGCGACCGACTACTGCGTGCTCGAGACGGTGCTCGACGCGGTCCGGCTGGGGTTCGGCACGACCGTCCTGACCGACGCCGTGCGCGCCGTCGACCTGCAGCCCGGTGACGGCGAGCGCGCGCTGCAACGGATGGCCGCGGCCGGCGCGACGCTCGGCTGAGGGACGGCCGCGGACAAGCCGGGCGCAACGGGCAGGAGATGCCGGTCACACGGCGAATCCCTCGCTCGACCGCGCCACCGCGCGGCCGCCCGGTGTCCCAGCCACCCCTGGAGCCGCACATGCGCACCCGTCCGCTCGCCGCCCTCGTCGTCACCGCGACGGCCGCGGCCCTCACGAGCTCGGCGCTGGCCGCGCCGAGCGCCCTGACCATCGACTCGGCGATGCGCAGCGGCTCCGTCGTCACCGCCGCGGGCACCGCGGCCTTCACCGGCGTCGACGGTCCGACGGCGGTCGGCGGCACGGAGACGCCGTTCCCGAACGCCGACGTGGCCAAGGCCTACGGCATCGACCTGGTCGGCGCGTCGATCGAGCCGCTCGCGGACGGCTCGGGCCTGCGCTTCGTCTGGCAGCTGTCGTCGATGCCGGCGGTCACGCCGCCGGAGGGCGTGCGCTACACGTGGTCGTTCGGTGTCGGCGACAAGACCTTCCAGCTGCAGGCCAAGCGCACGAACGTCGCGTCCACGACCACGCCCGAGGACCCGGCCGGCCACGCCGGCGCCCTGGCCGGCGGCTTCTTCCAGCTGCGCGGCAACTGCGGCTCCACCTACCTCGACACCGTGCCCCTCGCGAACTGCCCGCACCTGGCCTTCCTCTCCGGCGGGTTCGACACGGCCGCGGGAAGGGTGCACATGGACGTGCCGTACGGCCTCGAGGTCGCGAAGGAGATCGCGCCGGGCGCCGTCATCACCGAGGTGCAGACCGCGACGATGAGCATCTCGGCCGCGCCGCAGGCCGTGGCCTCCACCGCCACCGCCGCTGAGTTCATCAACGGCTGGGACCCGTACTACGCGCCGGGCGGCAACGTCTCGGTCGCCGTCGGCACCGACAAGACCAACCCGGCCACGGTCGCCTACCGGCCCGCCACGTTCGCCGACGGCAGCTGGACCGCGACGGTCGACCGTGTGCCGTCCACCGCGACCATGCTGTTCGCCCGGGCCTGCGAGGGCGGCCCGTCGTCGTGCGTGTACACGTCGGTGCCGCTGGGCTGACCGCGCTCGACCCCGGCCCCGCTCGGCAGACTGCCGGGCGGGGCCGTCGGCTGTTCGGGACAGGAGCAGTCCGCTCACGGTGCCGACGACGGGCGCCGCGCCGAGCCGGTGGGTCAGGCGCGGTGCCGGCGGCGGTCGACGACGGCGCTGCCGACGAGGGCGGCGACGGCCAGCAGCACCAGCGCGGCGACGCCCACCGTGGTGGCTGACAGCGGGGTCGACGACGACGCGGGTGACGCGGCGAGCTTCTCCGGCCGGCCGGACGGCTCGCTG
>DATMJH010000149.1:0-3996 GCA_035554015.1 Mycobacteriales bacterium | reverse complement strand
GGCAAAGACGCCTGGCATGGCCGGGATCCGGGCGGTGACCCGCACATCGTCGTCGCGGGCATAAGCCCCAAGGGCTCGGGCCTGTTCACCTGTCGCATCCGCGTGCCGAGCGAAGGGTACCTATTTATCGAGCCCGCCAAGCTGCAGGACACAGCGTTCGTCGCCTCACCCTTCAAGTCGCCGCCCGACGCCTTTCGGTGCAGGTCGTACGCGGCGGATGGGGAGACCGAGTTCGACAGCGATCCCGAAATTGCGGGCGGGCCGCTGAACGACCGCGATGTGCGCTTCCTCGCGACCGCAGACCCGCAGATCTATCACTCCGATGTCGCGGACGAAGCCCGCAAGGCCGAGACATACAACCGTGCCGCGCGAGCCACCCTGTCGGCGATGAACGACTGGCTCGAAGACCCGAATCGCAAGCTGCGCGGAGCACTGATCGCCGGCGACCTCACGCAGAACACCCGCCTGGACGAGTGGCTCGAGTACCGAAAGCTCATCGTAAGTCTTCCGAATCCCACTCCACCGCCATTGCCCCCCGGGCTCTACCCGGGCACCGAGGACCTGTACGTGCCCAGTCCCGCCGGCACGATCAACCGCCTGTGGTACGAGACGATCGGCAACCACGACGTCGAGCCCTACACTTCAACGGACTGCCACTTCGCGACGGACCGGTGCAAGGATCCCGAAGCGATCAACCGGGAGATCCTCCTGCGCGGGCGCGCGGCGGTGAGGAGCGGCTCGGGTCCGTTAAAGGCGTACGGCCCAGGAGAGAACCCTGACCTCTCCTACACCGGCGGCTTGTACTCCTGGGACTGGCACGACGTCCACTTCGTCAACGCAGGAGAGGTCGCAGTCCACGGCTCGCTCAAGTTCCTCAAGGAGGACCTTGCGGCCAACGTAGGGCGGTCCGATCGTCCGGTGGTGATCATGCAGCACTACGGGTTCGACAGCTTCTCCACCGGCGACTGGGGCAAAAAGCTCGGCGCAGCGTGGACTCCGGCTCAGAGGCGGGATCTGTGGGACGCGCTGAAGCCCTACAACGTCGTCGCCTTCATCACCGGACACATCCACAGCCTCCCGGAGGCGGACTGGGAGTGGCCCTTCTGGAACCCGGCTCTCTACCCGGAAGACCCGCCTCCCAAGGACTGCCAGCCGACGGCGAAGGAGCCGGTCGGGGGTGCACTCGAACGAGCCTGCATTCCCGCCTACGTCGCCGGCGCCGCGCGGTTTCACCCCTCGACCGAGGAGCAGAGGAAAACCGGGGAGCGGGGCGCGTTCATCAGCGTGAGGATTTCGAACAGCGATAGCCGTTGCACGGATTCGCCGCCGAAGTGGGGCGAGGCGTGCATGGTGGTCCAGCGCAACAGGGTCTTCGTCGACGGTGGCCGGGTCAGCGAGAACATCGGAAACATCGACGACGCGAGGTTCGCGCGCAACTCGGCGCAGGACCGCCAGGTGATCCACGTCCCGGCGGCCGACAAGGAGAGGCCGGCCGCCGATCCGGCGCATGCGGCCGGGAACTCCAGTGGCTGGCACACCTCCGACGTGGTCGTGACGTGGAACTGGTCTGACGGGCAGAGCGGCATCGATGAGTCGGCGTGCACCACGCAGACGACGTCGAGCGGTGAGGGCGCCGCCGTGACGGTGACCGCGAGGTGCAAGGACCGGGTAGGCAACGAGGGCACCGCGTCACGCACGTTCAAGGTCGACAAGACTGCTCCCGCGGCCGCGCCGACGTTCCAGGCTGCCACCGCGGGCTGGTACCGGGAAGACGTCGCGGTGGCCTGGAACTGGTCCGACGAGGGAAGCGGGGTGGATCCGGCGGCGTGCACGACCGAGTCGAAGTCGAGCGGGGAGGGCGCCGCCGTGACTGTGACCGCCACGTGCAAGGACAAGGCGGGCAACATGGCCACCGCGTCACGCACGTTCAAGGTCGACAAGACCCCGCCCGCGATCAAGCTCGCCAGCCGGCCGCAGGCCACCGGCTACGGCTGGCACAACAGCGACGTGACGATCAGGTGGGAGTGCGCCGACGACCTGTCGGGCGCTGTGGACGGTACGGTGAGCAAGACGCTCGGCACCGAGGGGAGCGGGCAGTCCCTCGAGGGGACCTGCACCGACAAGGCCGGCAACACCGCCTCGAACACCCAGACCGACATAAACATCGACAAGACGCCGCCGGGCATCGTGCTGCTCAGCCGCCCGCCTGCCAACGCCAACGGCTGGCACAACAGCGACGTGACGATCACGTGGAGTTGCGCCGACGCGCTGTCGGGCGTCGTCAGCGAGACGGTCAGCGACGTCGTCAGCACCGACGGAAGCGGGCAGTCGGCGAAGGGCACGTGCACCGACAAGGCCGGCAACACCGCCTCGAACACCCAGTCGGCCATCAACCTCGACAAGACGAAGCCGTCAATCCAGATCGCCTCGCCGCCGGACATGGGCACATTCGATCTCGAGCAGGTGGTCACCACGTCCTACGACTGCGCCGACGAGTCCACCGGCTCCGGCCTCGCCTCCTGCGACGGTGACGTCGCGAACGGCGAGCCGGCGGACACCGCTGACGCCGGACAGCACACGTTCAGCGTCGTCGCCCGCGACAACGCGGACAACGAGTCGTCCAGGACGGTGACCTACACCGTCCTCAAGGCGCCGACGAGCCTGGCGGCCGAGCCGCTGCTACTCGAGCTCGATTACAGCTCGCTCGTCGTGACGGTGGGGCGGGTCAGCGCACGGCTGACCTATGGCCCGGTCGCAAAACCGGCGGCGGGCCGCACCGTCGTGTTCACCGCCGCCTCGGAACGGCTGTGCACTGCGACCACCGGATCCGACGGCACCGCGACGTGCACGTTCGGCCTCACCTCAACGCTGCGGGCGGCGCTGAGCCTCGGCTACAGCGTGACGTTCGTCGGCGACCACAACCTGCTGCCCAGCACGGCGAAAGGATCTGCGGCAGCGATCCTCGGCTGGGGCGTGGCCGGCTAGGTGGTCGGCTGGGCCTGCGGGCTGGCGGCGCGTTCAGGCGCCCCGTCGAGCGTCAGCACCTGCGCCAGCCCGGTCCGGCGGTCGACGCCGAGCTTGCGGCACGCCCGCAGCACGTAGGTCTCCACCGTGCGCACCGAGAGCACGAGCTCCCGGCCGATCTGGGCGTTCGTCCGCCCGCGGGCGGCGAGGATCGCGATCTCCCGCTCGCGTGGCGTCAGCCGCGCGCCCTCGGGGATCCGGATGAGCGCCGGCGTGATCGCTCCCTGGCACAGCGCGGCGTGCTTGGTCATGAGCGCGCTCGCGTGGCGGACCGAGCTCTCGCGTCCCTCTGCTGCGAAGGCGCGCGCCGCGACCGCCGCCGCCTCGGCCGCCGGCAGGTCCAGTCCGAGCTGCGCGAAGCGCTCGGCGGCCTGCAGCTGGGCCGCCGCGTCCGGCGCGGCCAGGGCGCTCGCATGCCGAGCACACGCATCGAGCAGGTCGCTGTCGGCTCGCGCGGCGAGCGCTGCCAGCCGCTGAGCGCACGGCTGCGGCGGCGCCCCGAAGCGCAGCGCGTCGTAGGTCGCCTCCGCCTCGGCAGCCAGCGCCTCGCCCGCGGCGTCGGCGACGCTGTGCAGCCGCTCGCGCGCCGCCGGCAGCCGCGCCTCGGCCGCTTCGATCCACGCCCGCGCTCGCTCGAGCTCCTGGTGCAGGCGCAGGTGGCTCGGGCGCTCGGCGGCGATCGCCTCCGCCTGCCCGAGCGCGCCGCGCGCGGCGGCGACGTCGCCGCGCAGCGCGTGCGCGCGCGTTAGGTGCGCATACGCCCAGCCCAGCGCGTTGCGGGGATCGCCGGCGGTCAGGCCGTTCACTGCATCCTCGAGCAGGGCGATCGCGTCTCGCGCGTGCCCGCGCGTCAGCTCCAGTCGGCCCAGCACCATGGCAAGTGCAGCGGCCAGGACGTCGTTCCCGTTCGCCTCCGCGCGCTCGCGGCCCGCGACAAGCCGTGCCGCGACGGCGCGCAGGTCGCGCGCCGCC
>DATMJH010000148.1:0-10843 GCA_035554015.1 Mycobacteriales bacterium | reverse complement strand
CGTCGGTGACGACGCAGGCCGACACCTCGACGCCCTCGTCGACCCACCTCGCCAGCGTGCCGCCCGCCCCGAAGTCCATGTCGTCGGGGTGCGCCACGATCACCAGCGCCCGGGTCGGCTCGTCCGGCACGAGTGCTCCTCACGGTGTGGGCGGTCCGGCGTAGGACATCATGCGCCGGTGCGGTTGTCGTCCCGGACCAGCAGGTGAGGCCGAGCGTCCGCGGCGGCCCGCCGACCCGCGGCTTCCCCCCCGGCAGCGCCCAGGCGCTGGTCGCGCTCGTTCTCGGCGCGGTGGCCGGCGTCGTCGGCGTCCGGCGCGGCGACTACCTGCTCGCGGCCGTCTTCTTCGCCGTCGCCGCCCTCGGCGCCCTGGGCCTCGCGCGCCTCGTCCGCCGCTGATCGGCTCCGCCGGCCGGCTGCGCCGGCGGTGTGCTCTGGCGCTGGCGGCTCGTTCCTCGCCGCCTCGAGGCGCCTGCCGCACACCGGTCGCGGCCCGGAGCCGGCCGCCCACCGCCCGCCCGAGACGGTCACCGGCGTCGGTCGGCGAACCTAGACTTCGGCGGGTGAGCACCCTGCCCTACGACGCCCCTTCCTCATGGGACGACGGCGGGCCCGCGGTGCTCATGGAGGAGGCCAAGCCCTCCGGCACGGTCGACGTCGAGCGGCTGCTCGCCGACCTCAACCCGCAGCAGCGGCAGGCGGTCACGCACGAGGGGTCGCCGCTGCTCATCGTGGCCGGTGCCGGCTCGGGCAAGACCAAGGCGCTCACCAGCCGCATCGCCTACCTCATCGCGGCGCGCGGCGTGCAGCCCGGCGCGATCCTCGCGATCACCTTCACGAACAAGGCGGCCGGCGAGATGAAGGAGCGCGTCGCGCAGCTGGTCGGCAACCGCGCGCGCACCCGCAGCTGGAACGGCATGTGGGTCAGCACCTTCCACTCGGCGTGCGTGCGCATCCTGCGCAACGAGGCCAAGCGGCTGGGCTTCACGTCGTCGTTCTCGATCTACGACGCCGCCGACGCCCAGCGGCTCATGACGCTGGTCTGCCGCGACCTCGACCTCGACGCCAAGCGGTTCCCGGCGCGGGCGATGAGCAACAAGGTCAGCGACCTCAAGAACGAGCTGGTCGACTGGGAGAGTGCCCGGGACAAGGCCGAGACCGAGCTCGAGCGCACGGTGGCGCAGGTCTACGGCGAGTACCAGCGCCGGCTGCTGCAGGCCAACGCGCTCGACTTCGACGACCTCATCATGTCGACAGTCGCGCTGCTGCAGGTCTTTCCGGACGTCGCGGAGCACTACCGGCGGCGCTTCCGCCACGTGCTCGTCGACGAGTACCAGGACACCAACCACGCGCAGTACGTCCTCGTGCGCGAGCTCGTCCAGCCCGTCGGCGACCTGCCGCCGGCCGAGCTGTGCGTCGTCGGCGACGCCGACCAGTCGATCTACGCCTTCCGCGGCGCCGACATCCGCAACATCCAGGACTTCGAGGACGACTACACCGACGCCACCGTCGTGCTGCTCGAGCAGAACTACCGCTCGACGCAGAACGTGCTGTCGGCCGCCAACGCCGTCATCTCGCGCAACGCCGGCCGCACGCCCAAGCGGCTCTGGACCGATGCCGGCGACGGCGAGAAGATCGTCGGCTACGTCGCCGACAACGAGCACGACGAGGCGGCCTTCGTCGCCGAGGAGGTCGACCGGCTCACCGACGAGCACGGCGTCAAGCCCTCCGACGTCGCGGTCTTCTACCGCACGAACGCGCAGTCCCGCGTGTTCGAGGAGGTCTTCATCCGCGTCGGCCTGCCCTACCGGGTGGTGGGTGGCGTCCGCTTCTACGAGCGCAAGGAGGTCAAGGACGCCCTGGCCTACCTGCGGGTGCTCGCCAACCCGGCCGACGTCGTCAACCTGCGCCGCATCATCAACACGCCCCGGCGCGGCATCGGCGACCGCGCCGAGGCCTGCATCGAGGCCTTCGCCGCCCGGGAGCGGATCGGCTTCGCCGACGCCGTCCGCCGCTGCGACGAGGTGCCCGGCATGGCGACGCGGTCGGCCAACGCCGTCCGTGACTTCGCCGACCTTCTGGACGAGCTGCGCGCGCTGGTCGAGGGCTCGATGCCGCCGGCCGAGGTGCTGGAGGCGGTGCTCGACCGCACCGGCTACCTCGCCGAGCTCGCCGCGAGCCACGACCCGCAGGACGAGAGCCGGGTGGAGAACCTCTCCGAGCTCGTCGGCGTCGCCCGCGAGTTCGAGGAGCGCAACCCCGGCGGCGGCGTCGCGGAGTTCCTCGAGCAGGTCTCGCTCGTGGCCGACGCCGACACCGTGCCCGGCGAGGGCGACGGCGTCGTCACGCTCATGACGCTGCACGCCGCCAAGGGCCTGGAGTACCCGGTGGTGTTCCTCACCGGGCTCGAGGACGGCGTCTTCCCGCACCTGCGGACGCTCGGCGACGAGGACGAGCTGCAGGAGGAGCGACGGCTCGCCTACGTCGGCATCACCCGCGCCCGCGAGCGGCTGTACCTGTCGCGCGCGCACCTGCGCAGCGCGTGGGGCCAGACGTCGTACAACCCGCCGTCGCGGTTCCTCGAGGAGGTGCCGGGCGAGCTCGTCGACTGGCGCCGCGCCGAGTCGTCGGTCTCCGCGCCGCCGCCGTCGCTGTCGCGCGCGGCCGACCGCCTCGCGGGCACGCCGCGCGGTCGCAGCGCGGGGCCGGGCCTGCGCGCGGTTCCAGACCTCACCCTCGGGGACCGCGTCCTGCACGACGCGTTCGGCATGGGCACCGTCACCGCGACGCGTGGTGCCGGCGAGGGCCTGCAGGCCGAGGTGGACTTCGGCGGCGACGCCGGCGTCAAGTGGCTGCTCTTGCGCTACGCGCCGCTCGAGAAGCTCTGAGAACGCGACGATCCCCGTACCGCGAGCGGCGCACGGGGATCGTCGGACGAGCGGGCCGGACTAGATGGCGACGCCGTGGTTGCGCAGCCAGCGCAGCGGGTTGACGGGGGCACCGCCGACACGGACCTCGAAGTGCAGGTGCGGACCGGTGCTGTTGCCCGTGTTGCCCTCGCGGCCGATGCGCTCCCCGGCGACGACGCGCTCGCCGGCGACGACGCTGATCGACGACAGGTGGGCGTACAGCGTCTGGGTGCCGTCCCTGTGCCGGATGCGGATCGCCTTGCCGTAGCCGCCCTCCCAGCCGGCCGACTCGACCACGCCGCTCGCGGCGGCGCTGATCGGGCTGCCCATGCCCGACGCCAGGTCGATGCCGGCGTGCAGCCGGCCCCAGCGGTGGCCGAAACCGGAGGTGAGTCGGCCGATGCCCGGCCGGGCGTAGGCGTTCTCGGCGGCCTTGCGCGCCTCCTCCGCCTTGCGCGCCTCCTCCGCCTTGCGGGCGGCCTCCTGACGGGCGGCCTCCTGCCGGGCCAGATCGGCCTGCCGGGCCTCCTCGGCCTTGCGGGCCTGCTCGAGGCGGGTGCGGGCGGCGCGGGCCTGCGCGTCGGCGACCAGGCGCGCCCGCTCCTCGCGTGCCGTCAGCAGGTCAGCCGTCGGTGCGGTGGCAGCGGTCGGGGTCACGGCGACCGGCGCGCTGTCGGCGGAGGCGCTGACGGCCAGCCCGCCGAGGGCGCTCCCGGTCGAGGCGAGGAGCACCGCCGGAACCAGGGCGGCGCGGAGCTTGGTGGTGTCGCGGGGCGCGGCGTGGCGAGGCCGGGCGTACAGGGGAGGCAAGCGTCTCTCCGTCGTATCCGGGTGCAGGGTCAGGCGCCGCGTTCCCGGGGGTCGGGAGGCGGTGCGCTCGTTGCGCAGGCAGCACCGTCCAGGCCCCTCGCGGGACCCGGGCGAGCCGACCGGCGAGCGGTGCGGCCTCGGCGCTCAGCCCGTCTCCGGGACCCCGTCGGGGCGGTCCAGGTGGCGGGCTGTTACCAGTACGTTATACGGCTGCACCCGACGGCTCCGCAACGGGGGGTCGTTCATCCACATCTGCGGCGCGTGCCGGGGGCAACTGCTGCAAGCACTGTACGCGGTTCCGCGTCCCGTGTGACGATCGGGTGACGGTCTGGCGGCGTGCGGAAGATCACACCGCCACACTGCGGTGAACCGGCCGCGGCCCGGTCGTGCCCCTGGGTCAGGCCGTCGAGGCGTCCCCGCGCCGCCGCCGCGGACGGCTGGCGGCCGTCCCTGCCGTCGCGGCCGTCCTGGCGGTCCCGGCCGCCTGCGCCGCCGCCACCGGCCGGGCGCCGGCGGAGGAGCGCAGCGGCGTCACACCGGCCTGCAGCGTGCTGCCGTCCTCGTCGAGGTGCGCGAGCAGCATCGCGATCTCGTGCACCACCCGCCCGGAGATCGGCAGCGACATGTGGCCCACCCCGCGCAGGAGCACGTTGCGGGCCGACAGACCCGGGTGGTCGATGCGGGCCGACCGCTTCGGCACGATGAGCTGGTCCAGGTCGCTCCAGAAGGCGACGAAGCGCGTCCGGCACGCCTCCACGGGTGCGGCGAGCTCCTGCATGAGCTCCGAGCCGGGGCGGAGCTGGCGGACGAGCCGCTGCGGCAGCAGGTAGGCGGCGTGCGTGCCGCTGTGCGGGCTGCCGAGCGTCACGAGCGTGTGCACGCGGGCGTCGCCGCCCATGCGCTGCACGTAGTAGCGGGCGACGACGCCGCCGAGCGAGTGCCCGACGACGTGGACGCGCTCGTAGCCGGTCTCCTCGCAGGTCTGCTCCACGAGCCGGTCGAGCCGCGCCGCCGCCGCGCGCACGTCCTGCGTGAACGGCGAGTAGTTCAGCGACAGCACCCGCCCGAAGCCACGCTTCTGCAGCGCACGCCGCAGCAGCGTGAAGATCGAGCGGTTGTCGATGAGCCCGTGCACCAGCAGGATCGGCGTGCCTGCGGCGACGACGTCACCGAGCAGCAGCCCGCGCTGCACGGGCGGCAGGTCGTCGAGCGTGAAGCGCTCGGCGGACTCGCGGGTGACCGCGCGGGCCCGCTCGCTGAAGACGCCGAGCGGGTACAGCGCGGCGTGCGCGGCGACCCAGGCGACCTCGCGGCCCGTCCCCCGGAGCCCGCTGGGCGTGCACACGGTGCGGACTCCGCGGCTGACCGACGCACGCGTGCGCCGCCCAGCCGAGCCGAGCGCAGGGCGCGGGTCGCGCACGGGACCTCCTGGCCGTCGGGGGGAAGGCCGTTCGTCCGGCCGACCGTAGCGGAGCCCTGCCCACCTGGTGACCGGACTCACATGACGAAGCGGTCACAGAACCGCTGCGGCGCAGAGTCTCCCGCGATGTCAGCCGCGGACGACGCCCGGCAGCGGAGATGACCACCGCTGCCTGCGCCGCTCCGACCGGGCCTCGGCCGGCTGCTCGGTGAGTGCGGCGAGGTGCGGCACGACGTCGGCAGCGTCGGTCACGAGCGCGTCGGCCGCCCCGAGCGCGAGCAGGTGCCGCGGCGTGAGGCCCATGAGGTCGGCGCACTGCTCGGCCGGCCTGCGCAGCGCCGCCGCCGCGCCCTCCGGTCCGATGGCCGCGAAGTAGGCGTCACCGGTGACGAGGACGACGTCGGCGGCGGACGCCGCGAGCGCGCCACCGGAACCGCCCTCACCGTGCACGAGGGCCAGGGTCGGCGTCGGGCAGGTCAGCAGGGCGTCGAGGGCCTCACCCATGGCCGGGGCGATGCCGGCCTGCTCCGCCTCGGCGCCCGGGTCGGCGCCGGGCGTGTCGACGAGCGAGAGCACCGGCAGCCCCAGCCGGCCGGCGAGCCGGTAGGCGCGCGCCGCCAGCCGGTAGCCCGCCGGCGTGGGTCGCCCGCCGACGACCGCAGCCACGGCGACACCGACGACCGGCCGGCCGGCGGCGCGGCCGAGCACGGCCGCGACGGAGGTGTCGCCGCCGGCCGCCCGCAGCGCGACGACGTCGGACAGCAGCGACTCCAGCAGGTCTCGTCCACCCCGCCGGCGCGCCCGCGAGCGCTGGACCTGCGCCCATCCGGTGGTGTGGTCCGCCGAGCCCGTGGCCGGTTCCGCGACCGGCTGCGGCGCGGCTGCCAGCGCCCGCAGCACCGACGCGACCCAGCCGGGCACCTCGTCGCCGGGCAGCACGGCATCGACCAGGCCGGCCGCGTGCGCCGACGTCGCGGTGTGGCTGCCCGGCGGGGGCAATGAGCCGGTGAAGGCCTCGACGACGCGCGGCCCGGCGAAGGCGACGGTCGCGCCCTCGACGGCGACGCGCACGTCCGCCGCGGCCGCGACGCTGATCCAGACGCCGCCCGTCGTCGGCGCGTCGGCGACCGACAGGTGCGGCAGCCCGGCTACCGCCAGGTCGAGCAGGGCGAGCCGCGCGCGCGGGATGCCGACCAGCGCCGCCATGCCCTCCTGCAGGCGCGTCCCGCCGGAGCGCACGAGCGTCAGCAGCGGACGCCGCTCGGCCACCGCCGTCGCCGCGGCGGTCGCCAGCGCGGTCGCGTCGTCCTCCCCGAAGCTGCCGCCGAACACCGAGAAGTCCCACGCCGCGCACACCGGACCGGTCGCGAGCCGCCACACCGAGACCGAGCTGCGCGGGACGTAACCGGGCCAGCCGAGCGGGTCTCGCCGGGCCGCCGCGACGTCGAGCGGAGTCGCGCCGCCGAGCAGGGCGGCCCGCCAGTCGGGCTCGGCTCGCGCGGGAGCGTCGGTCACGGGCGCGTACTCTCCCACCGCGTCCCCGCTCGCCCGGACGGTCCCCCGCAGGAGGTCTCGTGAACGCATCCCGGCAGGTCGCCCGCTGCCGCACCGGACGCGCCGAGGCCTGCCCGTGAGCACGTCGCGGGTGCGGGTCGTCGTCGCCAAGCCGGGGCTCGACGGGCACGACCGGGGAGCCAAGGTCGTCGCGCGCGCACTGCGGGACGCCGGCATGGAGGTGGTCTACACCGGCCTGCACCAGACGCCGGAGCAGATCGTCGAGACCACGATCCAGGAGGACGCCGACTGCGTCGGGCTGTCGGTGCTCTCCGGTGCCCACATGACGCTGTTCGAGCGGGTCATGCAGCTGCTGCGCGAGCGCGGCGCCGACGACGTCGTCGTCTTCGGCGGCGGCATCATCCCCGAGGACGACATCCCGCTGCTGCAGGAGATGGGCGTCGCGAAGATCTTCACGCCGGGCGCGACGACGCAGTCGATCGTCGACTGGGTCCGCGACAACGTGGGGCAGTCGCAGCCGGCCTGAGCCGGCACCCGTCGCGTCTCCCTCGGCACCGCTGAGGCGGGCGGGGCCCAGAGAGCCCCCGGCGGCCCCACGAGCGCCGCGGTGGACGGGCTCAGCGCCGCGCGCGCCGGCGCCGCACGAGCGCCGCACCGGCGAGCAGCACGACGGCCGCGGCCGGCAGCGCGGGGACCGCACCGGTCTCGGCGAGCTGCCGGCCGGCCTGCGCCGGGGGTGCCGCGGGCGCCACGGGCCGGGCCTCCGGCGGCACGACCGTGCCCGCGGGCAGCGGCAGGGCGAGCGTCGTCCCCTCGCCCGTCGCCAGCGTGACGACGTCGGCCACCGGGTTGTTGCGGTAGGCCATGTCGGTGGTCGTGAGCACCAGCCGCACGCGGTGGCCGGCCTCGAACCGGTGCGCGAACCCGACGAGGTTGACGTCGACCGGCCCACCCAGCGCCGACGTCGGCACGCGCACCGGCGAGACCATCCTCGCGAGCAGCTGCGCGGAGCCGTCCGGCGCGACGTCGTACGCCTTGGCGAACAGGAACAGGTCGGTGGGCGCGGTGTGCGCGAGCGCCAGCCGCGCGCGGGGGACGCCGACCGACTCGACGGCCGTCGGGAACGGCGGGCTGGTGAACGCGGCGGACTGGCCCGGCAGGTCGTAGGGCTCGCGGGGGTCGCGCGGGGTGCTGTCCGGCCCGGTGAAGTTGCTCGTCTCGCTGTACGAGGCGGGCTGCCCGCCGGGCGGGTTGACGAGCTGCACCGATCCGCCGGCCACCGCGCCCTCCGGCGGCACGAGCGCGTCGCCCGACAGCGTGAACGTCGTCGACGGCATCGCGGGGTACTGCGGCGCGGTGCCGTACTGCTCGTCGGCGGCGAACGTGCCGTCCGCGCCCTCGGCGAACTGCGTCCACCCGCGGTACCAGGCGAAGCCGGGCGCCGCGTCGTCCGCCGCCGCGGCGCGCAGGTGCCGGTCGAAGAAGGCGAGGGTGCGCGCGGTGAGGTAGCAGTCCTCGAGCCCGGTGCCCTCCGGGCTCGGCTCCGGGGCGCCGGTGCCGCCGCCGTAGACCTCGCACTCGCCGGGCCGGCTGTTGTAGCCGCCGTGCCCGCCCCAGTTCCAGACCATCTCGACGGGTGCGCCCGCCGCACGCAGCGCGGTGTACGTGGTGAGCGCGTCGTTGGGGTTGAAGAGCGTGTCGCGCTGGCCCTGCACCAGCAGCACCGGCAGCCGGCGGGCGGCCAGCTGGTCGAGGAACGTCGCCCCGGACGCGCGGTCGAGCAGCTCGCGGTCCTCGGCCGTCGCGGTACCCGCCGTCGAGACGCGGAGGTAGACGTCGCACAGCTGGCTGAGGTAGCCGGTGCAGGCGACGCCGCTGACCGCACCGGAGTCACCGCCGGCGAGCTTGTACTCCTGGCACGCCGTCCGCAGCTCACCGCTCGGCGGGATGCCGCCGACCGGCTCGCCGTTGCCGGCGGCGAAGAACAGCGACGTCCACTGCGCCTTGAACACGCCCTGCTCGTTGAGCGCGTGCGTGAAGCCGGTCGGGTCTCCCGGCACCACGCGGTTGTTCGGGTTGAGCGAGTACCGCAGCAGGCTCCACGTGCGGCCCGGCGCGGCCGCACGCACGCGGTCGTCCAGGGCCGCGTACGGCAGCTGCCACCCGCCGCCGTACGACCCGCCGACCGTGCCGAGCACCAGGTCGCCGCCGTCGCGCACGAGGTCGGTGCGCGGCTCGAGCACCTGGTCGACGAGCGACCTCGTGCCGATGGCGTCCCGGTCGATCGACTGCAGGGTGATGCAGCCGCCCGAGCCGTCGAAGCCGGCCGCGGTGTAGGCGAGCACCACGTAGCCGTTGCGCGACAGGAACGACGCCATCGACGTCACCTCCGCGGCGTCCTTCGACAGCCCGAACCCGTTCGTCATGACGATCGCCGGGCGGGGGTCGGCCGCCGACGCGCCCGCCGGTACGTAGAGGTCGTACTGCAGGTCGATGGCCGGGGACCCGGGCGGCCCGTTCACGACGCTCGCCGTGCCGGACGTCGTCTCGACCTCCTCCGCGAGCGCGGGCGTCGGCACGAGCACCAGCGCGGCGACGCCGGCTGCCGCTGCGAGGGACAGGCGGACGGATCGGCTCACGCGGCACTCCAGCGCTGGGTCGGGTGCACAGTGTGACCCGTCCCACGCGGCTGCGTGCCACGAACGGGCCGGTCCCGGGCGGTGACCGGCCGCTGGCTACCCTTCGGCCGATCCCAGGACCGCTGCCCGCGGTCCGTCCCCGACGGACAAGGACGTCCCGTGGACCTCATGGAGTACCAGGCGAAGGAGCTCTTCGCCGCGCACGGCGTGCCCGTGCTCCCCGGCGAGACGGTGGCCGACGCCGACGCCGCGCGCGCCGCCGCCGAGCGCATCGGCAAGCAGGTCGTCGTCAAGGCCCAGGTCAAGACCGGCGGCCGCGGGAAGGCCGGCGGCGTCAAGCTCGCCGCGACGCCCGCCGAGGCGCGTGAGAAGGCGGAGGCCATCCTCGGCCTCGACATCAAGGGCCACGTCGTGCACAAGGTGCTGGTCACCGAGGCCAGCGACATCGCAGCGGAGTACTACGTCTCCTTCCTGCTCGACCGCGCCAACCGCTCCTACCTCGCGATGGCGAGCGCCGAGGGCGGTATGGACATCGAGCAGCTCGCCGTCGAGCGCCCCGACGCCCTCGCCAAGGTGCCGGTCGACGCCGTCAAGGGTGTGGACGAGGCCAAGGCCCGGGAGATCGTCGAGCAGGCGAAGATCCCGGCCGACGTCGCCGACCAGGCCGTGCAGATCCTGGTCTCGCTCTGGAAGACCTTCGTCGAGGAGGAGGCCACGCTCGTCGAGGTCAACCCGCTCGCGCGCACGCCGGAGGGCAAGCTCTACGCGCTCGACGGCAAGGTGACCCTCGACGGCAACGCCGAGTTCCGGCACGAGGAGGTCTTCACCAGGTACGCCGACCCGGTGTCGGAGGACGACCTCGAGGGCCGCGCGAAGGCCAAGGACCTCAACTACGTCAAGCTCGACGGCCAGGTCGGCATCATCGGCAACGGCGCGGGCCTGGTCATGTCGACCCTCGACGTCGTCGCCTACGCCGGCGAGAAGCACGGCGGCGTCAAGCCGGCGAACTTCCTCGACATCGGCGGCGGCGCCTCGGCCGAGGTGATGGCCAACGGGCTGGACATCATCCTCAACGACCCGGACGTGCGGTCGGTGTTCGTCAACGTCTTCGGCGGCATCACGGCGTGCGACGCCGTCGCGAACGGCATCGTGCAGGCGCTGCAGATCCTGGGCGACGAGGCGAACAAGCCGCTGGTCGTGCGGCTCGACGGCAACAACGTCGAGGAGGGCCGGCGCATCCTCGAGGAGGCCAACCACCCGCTGGTGACCCTCGTCGACACCATGGACGGTGCGGCCGACAAGGCCGCCGAGCTGGCGAACGCCTGAGGCTGAGGACGGAGTACAAGAAAATGTCGATCTACCTGAACAAGGACTCCAAGATCATCGTCCAGGGCATCACCGGCGGGATGGGTGCCAAGCACACCGCCCTGATGCTCGAGGCCGGCTCCAACATCGTGGGTGGCGTCAACGCCCGCAAGGCCGGCACCACCGTGTCCCACAAGGACAAGGACGGCAACCCGGTCGAGCTGCCGGTCTTCGGCTCCGTCAAG
>DATMJH010000147.1:0-10911 GCA_035554015.1 Mycobacteriales bacterium | reverse complement strand
GGGTGGTCGTGCCAGCGGTCCTGGTCAGGCCGAGGCAGCGGCCGTTGTTGTCGTCGTCGACCGTGGCAGCGCTGTCCCGCGGGTCGTTGCCACAGCCGTTGTTGCCGTCGGTGGCCCCCGGCCCGTCGTCGCCGGTCTTGTCGTTGTTGTCGGCGCCGTTGTCCGCGCCGACCCCGTCCTGGTCGGGGGTGGAGCGGCTCTTGCCCTGGAAGGTGCCGTCGGTGTTGTCGTCGGAGCCCGACCGGTCGATCGGCTGCTGCGAGCCGACCCCCTTGCCCTTGCTGTCGGACTGCTGCGCGGCCGGCTTGCCGGTGGTCTTGTCGGCCGGCGGCTGCGCGGCGGCGGGTGCGACGAAGGCCGCGACGGGCAGGACGAAGGCGGCGGTCGCCACGGCGGCGGCGCGCGGCAGGACACGGTGGACGGACATGCGGGGGCTCCTCTGCACTCGCACCCGGTACGGCTCTCGCACCGGCTACGGACGTGGGAGGTCTCGCCACTGCCTCCCCGCACGGTCATGGCGACCGGCTGCAGCTGCCGGGCGTGGAGCCCGGTGGCTGCGCGATCGTGCGGATCATCAGCCCTACGTCACTGCGCCCTTACTGCCCGTGTTGTCCGCTTCCCATGCACCGCCAATCGGGTGACATTCCTGTGCCGCTCGGGCGTGCCCGGAACGGAGCACGACCTCGTGCATGGGACGGCAGCTCAGGTCGTCGAGATCGGCGTAGCCCGGCAGGTCGCGCAGGTTCTGCTCGAACGCGTCGGGTGCTCCGAAGAGCCGCGACGGGTCGAGGTAGTCACGGTCGTCGCGGAAGCGCTCGACGACGACCGCCCGCACCGGCGGCGATCCTGGCGTGAGCGTCCGCACCACGGTGTCGCGCAGGTACGTCAACCGGAGCGGGTGCAGCGCGGCCGAGTGCGGCGAGTGCACCTCGTGCCAGCCGTGCAGGAACTCCTCCTCCGTCAGCCGCGAGGGCTTGGGGAACCACGAGACGTGGCTGATGCCGGGGGAGGGCTCGCCGTCGGGCCAGTCGCGGTCGACCAGCGGCTGCACCTCCGACTCGGTGACGAGGTAGCCGTCGAACTCACCGGGCAGCGCCGCCTCCACGGCGGGGCGCGACTGGTACGACCGCAGCCACACCTGCACCAGCGCGCCGAGCTCCGGTCCGCGGCCGAGCAGCAGCGGCGGGTCGGGAACGTCGGCCGCCAGCTGCAGGGTCAGCGCGACGACGTCCAGTCCTGACAGCGCCTCGAGCAGTGCGGCGCGGTTGACCGGACCCCAGAGGAGGTAGTCGAGCTTCTCCACCTACCGGACCAGCCCGCGCCCCGTGACCAGTGGCAGGTCGAGCGCCGTCAGCAGCCCGGGCGGTGCCGAGACGACCGCGGGCACGGCGTTGACGAGGCGCATCGCCGTCGCCTTCAGCCCCGCCGTGTTGTGGTCGCCGTCGGAGCCAACCAGCTGCAGGTCGAGCTGGTAGTCCGGCTCGCCCTTCACGACGACCCGGTAGCACGACTGCCCGGTCGGCTGCGGCCAGTCCGGGCCGATGTCGTCCCGCAGCCGCGTCACGTGCTCGAGCACGACGACGGCGCGGCCGTCGACCATCCCGCGCACCTCGAACCGCAGACCGGCCACGGTGCCCTCCTCGACGACACCGCTCTTGATCTCGAAGCGCTCGGGCGCCGGCAGCCGGGCGTACTCCTCCTCGACGCGGTCGAGCTCGACGCCGAGCCCGGCCGCGAGCTGCCGGACGACGCTGCCCCACGCCATCGTCAGCACGCCCGGCTGAAGGAGCATCGGCACCTCGTCCATCGGGCGGCCGAGACCCATGATGTCGAACACGATCGTCGCCGAGTCGTACGTCGCGTAGTTGCAGATCTCCATGCAGCGCACCTGCTCGATGCGCTCGCTGATGCCGGTCAGCGCGAGCGGCAGCGCGTCGTTCGCGAAGCCGGGGTCGATGCCGTTGACGAACAGCGTCGCGCCGCCGTCGGCGGCGGCCTCGCGCACCGGCTCGACCATCTCGTCGGGCACGACGCCGTCGGGGTACTGCAGGAACACCGGCCCGCTGCTGACGACGTCGATGCCGGCGCGCAGGAACCGCTGGAGGTCCTCGAGCGCGTCGAACAGGCGGTGGTCGGCGATGGCGGTGTGCACGATGCAGTCGGGTTCGAGCGCGAGCAGCGCGTCGGCGTCGTCGGTCGCGGCGACGCCGAGCGACCGGCCGAGCCCGGCGAGCTCGCCGGCGTCACGGCCGACCTTCTCCTTGCTCGACACCCAGACGCCCACCAGCTCGAGCTCGGGGTGGGCGTCGATGCCGGCGAGAGCGTGCCGGCCGACGTTGCCGGTGCTCCACGCGACGACGCGGTAGGTCACGGCGTTCTCCTCACAGATCTGGCAGACCGAGGTCCAGGGTCGGGGCGCTGATGCCGCCGTCCACCTCGATCACCTTGCCGGTCACGTAACCGCCGGCCGGCGACACGAGGTACAGCACGGTCGCGGCGATCTCGTCCGGGTCGCCGATGCGGCGCAGCGGCGTGCCGGCCTCCATGGCGCCGCGCAGCTCGTCGCTCGTGGTCACGATCTCGAGCGCCGACGTCGCGATGGAGCCGACCGAGATCGCGTTGACCCGGATCTTCGGCGCCAGATCGGCCGCCACGAGGCGGGACCAGTGCGACAGGGCGGCCTTCGCCGTCCCGTAGGCCGCGTACCCGCGGCCGGTCACCCGACCCATCACCGAGGAGATGTTCACCACGGCGCCGCCACCGACCTCGAGCATGTGCGGCACGGCAGCGCGCGTCAGGGCGTGCGCCGTCGACACGTTGAAGTGGAACGCCTCCTCCATCGCGCGGGGGGAGGTGTCCATGAACGCCCTCGGCATCGCGCCGCCGACGTTGTTGACGACGACGTCGAGCCGGCCGAGCTCCTCGACGGCGGCGGCAGCGAGCCCCGCGACGGCGTCGAGGTCCGACAGGTCGGCGGGCACGATGACGGCCCGGCGCCCGTGCGCCTCGACCCGCCGCGCGACCTCCTTCAGCTGGTCATCGGTACGCGCGGAGATCACGACGTCGGCACCGGCCTCGGCGAGCGCCACGGCGGTCACGGCGCCGATCCCGCGCCCGGCACCGGTGACGACTGCGGCCTGCCCGTCGATGCGGAACCGCTCGAGCACCAAGGACGACCTCCCGGGCCGCGGCGACCGTAGCGCGCCGAGTGGAACACGTTCTAGTCTGCGGGCGTCGGACCGGCAAGGGAGGACCCGTGGCACGACAGCGCACCGTCGCGCCGCTGCAGCGCGCCGACGTCGTCGACGTCGCCGACGCGGCCGACGTCCTCGTCGTCGGCTTCGGTGCTGCCGGCGCGTGCGCGGCGTACGAGGCGGTGCAGGCCGGCGCCGACGTGCTCGTGCTCGAGCGCGCCAGCGGCCCCGGCGGCACCAGCGCCCTCTCCGGCGGCGAGCTCTATCTCGGCGGCGGCACGGCGCTGCAGCGCGAGTCGGGCGTCGACGACGACCCTGAGGCGATGGCGGCGTTCCTGCGCACCGCGCTCGGCCCGGGCGTCGACGAGGACAAGCTGCGGGCCTACGTCGCCGGCAGCGTCGAGCACTACGACTGGCTGGCCGCGCGCGGCGTCCCGTTCCGGCCGGGGGTGTACGACGAGCCGAGCTGGATGCCGCCGACCGACGACGGCCTCATGTGGCTGGGGGAGCGGACCTGGCCCTTTCCCTCGGTGGCGAGGCCCGCGCCTCGTGGACACCGCCCCGCCACCGGGCACTTCGGCGGCTGGCTGCTCATGGACAGGCTCGCGAGCGCCGTCACCGATGCCGGCGCGCGGACCGCGGTCGACACGGTCGCGCAGCGGCTGGTGGTCGACGACGGTCGCGTCGTCGGCGTCGTCGGCCGGAAGTACGGCGAGGACGAGGTGTTCCTCGCGCGCCGCGCCGTCGTGCTCACCACCGGCGGCTTCGTCGACGACGACGAGATGCTCGCCGAGCACGCGCCCCAGCTGCTCGGCAAGGACAAGGTCAGCTGCGGCAACGAGGACGGCTCCGGCATCCGGATGGCGCAGGCGCTCGGCGCGGCCGTCCGGCACATGGGCGCGGGCCAGGTCGGCTTCCACGCCGTGCCGGCGATCATGGCGCGCGGGCTCGTCGTCAACCGAGCCGGGCAGCGGTTCGTCAACGAGGACACCTACCCCGGACGCATCGGGCAGGCGGCGCTGTTCAAGCACGACCTCGACTGCTGGGTCGTCGTCGACGAGCGCGGCTACGAGGAGGTGCCGGAGAGCGAGCGGTGGGGGGTGCGGCCGCACCACGTGGCCGAGACGCTCGCCGAGCTCGAGCAGCTCACCGGCCTGCCGCCCGGATCGCTCGAGGCGACGGTGCGCGAGTACAACGCGCACGCCGCTCGCGGCGAGGACCCGTACTTCCACAAGGACCCGCGCTGGCTGCGCCCGCTGGTGCCGCCGTTCGCCGCCATCGACCCGAAGCGCTCGTTCCGCGGCCCGGACGATCCGCAGACCGGGCCCGGCGCCGCCGTCTTCACCCTCGGCGGGCTCGCCACCGACGTCGACGGGCACGTGCTGCACGTCGACGGCACCCCGATCGCCGGCCTGTACGCCGCCGGCCGCGCGACCAGCGGCCTGGCGGCGTGGGGCTACATCAGCGGCACGTCACTCGGCGACGGCACGTACTTCGGGCGTCGCGCCGGGCGAGCCGCCGCGACGAGTCCCAGTGAGCGGGACTCGACGGTCTCGACGGCGTCCGCGCCGGCCTAGCGTCCGCTCCAGCACCAGCCACCCGAGATCGGAGCACCCGTGACCACCACCGGCAGCAGTTCGGGAAGCAAGGTCTACGAGAAGGTGCAGGACCTCCTGCCCGGCATCCGCGAGCGCGCGATCGCCTGCGAGCAGGCCCGCCGCGTGCCGGACGAGAGCGTCGCCGAGCTCGTCGACGCCGGCGTGTTCACCATGCTGCTGCCGCAGCGCTTCGGCGGTCTCGAGGCCGACCCCGTCGAGTTCTACGACGTCGTGCGCAGCATCGCGACGGCGTGTGGATCGACCGGCTGGGTCTCCTCCGTGGTCGGCGTGCACCCCTGGCAGCTGAGCCTGTTCCCCGACGAGGCGCAGCAGGAGGTGTGGTCGAAGGACAAGCACACGCTCGTGTCGTCGTCGTACGCGCCGATGGGGCGGCTGACGCCGGTCGAGGGCGGCTACGAGTGCACCGGCCGCTGGTCGTTCTCCTCGGGCTGCGACCACTGCTCATGGGTGCTGCTCGGCGCGCTGGTGCTCGGGCCGGAGGGCAAGCCGGTCGACTTCCTGACCATCCTCGTGCCGCGCAGCGACTACGCCATCGAGGACGTCTGGGACGTCATGGGCCTGTGCGGCACCGGCAGCAACGACGTCATCATCGATCAGCAGTTCGTCCCGGCGCACCGCACGCTGAGCTTCAACGACGTCAGCGCGCTCAAGTGCCCAGGGCAGGAGCAGAACCCCGGTCCGCTCTACAAGCTGCCGTTCGGCACCATCTTCGCCAACACCATCACGACGCCGATCATCGGCATGGCGCAAGGCGCCTACGAGTCGCACGTCGAGCGCCAGCGCGAGCGGGTGCGCGTCTCCTACGGCGGGCAGAAGGTCGCGCAGGACCCGTTCGCGCACGTGCGCGTCGCGCGCGCCGCCAGCGACATCGACGCCGCCTGGCTGCAGCTGGTGACGAACGTGCGCGAGGAGATGAGGTACGTCGAGGCCGGCGAGGAGATCCCGATCGAGCTGCGGCTGCGCGCCCGGCGCGACCAGGTGCGCGGCACCGAGCGCGCCATCGACGCCGTCGACCTGATGTTCAAGAACTCCGGCGGCACCTCGCTCAAGACCGGCAACCCGGTCGAGCGGGCATGGCGCGACGCGCACGCCGGCAGCGTGCACGCGGCCAACGACGCCGAGCGGTGGCTGGCCATGTACGGCAAGGGCGCCTTCGGCCTCGAGATCCAGGACGCGATGATCTGATGGTCGCGAACTCGCCGATCTTCGGCCTCGGCTACCTCACTCTCGAGACGCGCGACCTCGACCGCTGGCGCGAGCTCGCCGTCGACGTGCTCGGGATGGTCGTCGGCGAAGGCCCCGACCCCGACGCGCTGTACCTGCGCGTCGACGACCGCCCGGCCCGGGTGGTCCTGCTGCCCGGTGAGACCGAGCGGCTGGTCACCGTCGGCTGGGAGACGCCGACCGCCGAGGCGCTGCGCGACGCCGTGCGGCGGCTCGAGGACGCCGGCGCCCCCGTGAAGTGGGGCTCCGGTCAGGACGCCGACGAGCGGCGCGTCCAGGAGCTCGTCACCACGACCGACCCGGCCGGCACGGCGCTCGAGCTGTTCCACGGCAGCGCGCTCGTGCACGACCCGCTCGTCAGCTCGTCCGGTGCCACGTTCGTCACCGGCGACCAGGGCATGGGGCACGTCGTCCTGCCGACGAAGGACCCGCAGGCGTCGTACGACTTCTACACGCAGGTGCTGGGCTTCCGGTCGCGCGGCGCGATGCGGGTGCCGTCGCAGATGGTCCCGAACGGCGACCCGGAAGCGCGCTACTACGTGCGGTTCCTGTCGACGAACCCGCGGCATCACACGCTCGCGCTCGGGCCGTGGTGGCAGCCGAACGGGATCATCCACTTCATGCTCGAGGTGACGACACTCGACGACGTCGGCCGGGCGCTCGACCGCCTCTACAAGCACAGATTCCACCTGAGCTCGACGCTCGGACGGCACACGAACGACCACATGGTCTCGTTCTACGTGGCGACGCCGAGCGGCTGCGACATCGAGCTCGGCTGCGAGGGCCGGCGCATCGACGACGACAGCTACAGCGCCGAGGACATCACCCGCGACAGCTTCTGGGGCCACCGCTGGAAGCCCGTCTCGTGAGCCGGCCATGACCGCCGGGATGGACCACGAGGCCACGCCGCTGGAGATGCGGCGGGTCATGGGCCAGTTCTGCAGCGGCATCACCGTCGTGGCCGGGTTCACGGCGGAGGACAAGCCGGTCGGCTTCGCGTGCCAGTCGTTCGCGTCGGTGTCGCTGGACCCGCCGCTGGTGCTGTTCTGCGTGGCGACGACGTCGCGGTCGTGGCCGCTCATCCGCGAGTCCGGGCGGTTCGCCGTGAACGTGCTGGCCGAGACGCAGCAGGACGTCTGCGCCACCTTCGGCCGGCCGGGCAAGGACAAGTTCGCCGACCTGTCGTGGGAGCGCACCGAGTGGGGCCCGTCGATCGACGGCGTGCTGGCGACCGTGCTGTGCGACGTGCACGACGTCCACCGCGCCGGCGACCACGACATCGTCGTCGGGCACGTCCGCCAGTTGTGGACGGCTTCGCCTGATGGCGCGTCCCCGGGTCCGCTGCTGTTCTTCCGCGGTCGGTACGGCATCGACGACCCGACGAACGACCTCGGGCTGTGGCGCTGGGAGGCGCTGTTCGGCTTCGACGAGATGGACTCCCTGACCCCGACGGCGGAGGCAGCCCGTGCTGAGTGACCTGCTGCGCGACGAGGCGGCGGAGGCGCTGCGCCGTGCCGAGGCGTCGCGGGAGGCGATCCCGCCGCTGGTGCAGACGTTCGAGGGGATCGACGTCGTCGACGCCTACGAGATCCAGCTGCGCAACATCCGCCGCCGGCTCGACGCCGGGGCGACCGTGTACGGCCACAAGGTCGGCCTGTCGTCGAAGGCGATGCAGGAGATGATGGGCGTCGACGAGCCCGACTACGGCCACCTGCTGTCCGACATGGTGCTCCGCGAGGGCGTCCCGGTGCCGGTCGACCGCTACCTGCTGCCTCGGGTCGAGGTCGAGGTCGGCTTCGTGCTCGGCGACGACCTGCCCGGCGAGGGCTGCACCGTCGACGACGTCCTGCGCTGCACGGAGGCGGTCGTGCCGTCGATCGAGCTCATCGACAGCCGCATCGCGGACTGGAAGATCGGACTGGCCGACACCATCGCCGACAACGCGTCGTCGGCCGGCGTCGTCCTGGGTCAGGCACGCCGCAAGCCCGACGAGCTCGACGTGACCGCCATCGACGCCGTGCTGCAGATCAACGGCGAGCAGGTCGCGGCCGGGCGCTCGGACGCCGTGCTGGGCAACCCGGCGATCGCGGTCGCGTGGCTGGCCGACAAGGTGGCCGGCTTCGGCGTGCGGCTGCAGCGCGGGCACGTCGTGCTGCCCGGCTCGTGCACGCGCGCGTACGACGTACAGGCGGGTGACCGCGTCACCGCCACGTTCGACGGGCTCGGCTCGGTGTCCGTCACCTTCGAGTGATCGTCAAGACAGGAGAGCGCATGGCCAGGGCAACAGCGGCGATCGTCGGGTCGGGCAACATCGGCACCGATCTGCTCGCCAAGCTGCAGCGCAGCGACGTGGTCGAGCCGCGCTGGATGGTCGGCATCGACCCGGACAGCGAGGGCCTCGCCATCGCCCGCAAGGCCGGGCTCGAAGCCTCGCCCGAGGGCGTCGACTGGCTGCTCGCGCAGAGCGAGAAGCCCGACCTCGTCTTCGAGGCGACGTCGGCGCACGTGTACCGCGAGAACAGCCCGAAGTACCGCGAGGCCGGGGTGCGCGCCATCGACCTCACGCCCGCGGCGATCGGCCCGTACGTCGTGCCGACCGCGAACCTGGAGGAGCACCTCGACGCCGCCGACCTCAACCTCGTCACCTGCGGCGGCCAGGCGACGATCCCGATCGTGCACGCCGTCGCCTCGGTGGTGCCGGTGACGTACGCCGAGATCGTGTCGTCGGTGTCGTCACGGTCGGCCGGCCCGGGCACGCGCAACAACATCGACGAGTTCACCCGCACCACCGCCCTCGGGCTCGAGGTCGTCGGCGGCGCCGAGCGCGGCAAGGCGATCATCATCCTCAACCCGGCCGACCCGCCGCCGCTGATGCGCAACACCGTCTTCTGCGCGATCCCGGAGGACGCCGACCGCGACGCGATCGCGGCCGCCGTCACGAAGCGCGTCGACGAGGTGGCGCAGTACGTGCCCGGCTACCGCGCCAAGGAGCCGCAGTTCGACGACCCGAGCGACATGAACGGCGGCAGGGCGCGCGTCGCGGTGTTCCTCGAGGTGGAGGGCGCCGGCGACTACTTCCCGACCTATGCCGGCAACCTCGACATCATGACCGCCGCGGCCGTCCGCGTCGGCGAGCTGCTCGCCACCCGCCTCCCGACTGGAGCCAGCGCATGACGATGCCGCAGCCCTTCGAGCAGACCCTGACCCGGCCGATGCAGCCCTACAGCGACGACCTCGACGTGCGCGTCACCGACTCGTCGCTGCGCGACGGCTCGCACGCGAAGCGCCACCAGTTCACGCTCGAGCACGTCACCGACATCGTCGCCGCGCTCGACGACGCGGGGGTGCCGGTCATCGAGGTCACCCACGGCGACGGCCTCGGCGGCTCGTCGTTCAACTACGGCTTCAGCCACACCCCCGAGCTCGACCTCATCCGCGCGGCGGTGAAGACGGCGAAGAACGCGAAGATCGCCTTCCTCATGCTGCCGGGCGTCGGCACCAAGGACGACATCCGCGCCGCGCAGGACGCCGGCGGCTCGATCTGCCGCATCGCCACGCACTGCACCGAGGCCGACGTCTCGGTGCAGCACTTCGGGCTGGCCCGCGAGCTCGGGCTCGAGACCGTCGGCTTCCTCATGATGAGCCACTCGATCCCACCCGAGGAGCTCGCTCGCCAGGCACGGATCATGGCCGACGCCGGTTGCCAGTGCGTGTACGTCGTGGACTCCGCGGGCGCGCTCATCATGGAGCAGACGTCGGACCGCGTCGCGGCGCTCGTCGCGGAGCTGGGCGACGACGCGCAGGTCGGCTTCCACGGCCACGAGAACCTCGGCCTCGGCGTCGGCAACTCGATCCTCGCCTACCGCGCCGGCGCGCGGCAGATGGACGGCTCGACCCGCCGCTTCGGCGCGGGCGCCGGCAACACTCCCGTCGAGGGCTTCGTCGCCGTCGCCGACAAGCTGGGCATCCGCACCGGCGTCGACGTCCGCAAGATCATCGATGCGGCGGAGGACGTCGTCCGCCCGGCCATGGACGGCGAGTGCCTGCTCGACCGGCTGTCGCTGACCATGGGCTACGCCGGCGTGTACTCGAGCTTCCTCAAGCATGCCGACCGGCTCTCGCAGCGCTACGGCGTCAGCGGCGCCGAACTGCTCATCCGCGCCGGCCAGCGCAAGCTCATCGGCGGCCAGGAGGACCAGCTCATCGACATCGCCCTCGAGATCGTGACGGAGCGCGAGAGCGCATGACGCCGACCGCCGAGCTGACTGGCGAGGCCACGCGCCGCAGCGTCGAGGTGGACGGGCACGCGCTCGCCTACCACGACGTCGGCGAGGGGCCGCCGGTCGTGCTGCTGCACGGGTCCGGCCCCGGCGTCACCGGCTGGGCGAACTTCGGCGCCAACCTGCCGGCGCTGTCGCAGCGGCTGCGCTGCATCGTGGTCGACCAGCCCGGCTTCGGCGCGAGCGGCCGCCCGGAGCGCTACGAGCGCAACTACCTGCGGATCAGCGCCGACGCCGTCGGCGGGCTGCTCGACGCGCTCGGTCTCGAGACGGTCGCGCTGATCGGCAACTCGATGGGCGGCGACGTCGCCGTGCGGTACGCGCTCGACCACCCGGCGCGGGTGTCGCGGCTGCTGCTCAACGGACCCGGCGGCACGGGCGCGACGATCCTCGGGCCGTCGCCGTCGGAGGGCATCGCCCGGCTGATGGAGTTCAACGCCGACCCGACCCGCGAGCGGATGGCGGCGTGGGTGCGCACGATGGTGTTCGACGGCAGGCTCGCGACCGACGAGCTCATCGACGCGCGGTTCGCGGCGGCGCAGGAGCCGGGGGCGGTGAAGAACCTGCAGGACGTCTACGCGACGTTCTACGACC
>DATMJH010000146.1:0-2557 GCA_035554015.1 Mycobacteriales bacterium | reverse complement strand
GCGGGTGACCGAGCGGGCGGCGGACGACGGCGACGCGCCGACGACCAGCAGCCTCACTCGCGCCCGGGCATCCGCTTCTGGACCCGCCGCACGACGCCGGCGCGCAGCGACGACGGCACGACGCGGCTCGCCGCCACGATCGCCTTGTACTGCGCCCCGGGGACGCTGACCGCCTTGTCCGACGCGAGGTCGTCGAGCGCCTCGCGGACGACGTCGTCCGCGACGAGCCAGAGCCGGTCGGGGATGCCGCTGACGTCCATGTCGGCCCGGGCGTGGAACTCGGTGCGCGTGAACCCGGGGCACAGCGCCATGACCTTCACGCCCGTGCCGTGGTACTGCAGGTGCAGCGACTCGCTGAAGTTGGTGACCCACGCCTTGCTGGCGCTGTAGGTCGCGCTGCGCGTGCCGGGCGCGAAGCCGGCGACGCTGCTGACGTTGAGGATCGAGCCCGAGCCGCTGCGCAGCATCGACGGCAGGGCGGCGTGCGTCAGCCGCAGCACGGCGCGCACGTTGACGCGCAGCAGGTGCTCCTCCTCGTCCACGGACCCCTGGTCGAACGCCCCCTTCGTGCCCAGCCCGGCGTTGTTCACGAGCATCTCGACGCCGTCGGCGCAGCGCTGCTCGACCCGGGCGCAGCCGGCGTCGTCGGCGAGATCGGCCGGCAGCACCTCGACGCCGGTGCGCAGGCTGGCCGCCGCGGCCGTCAGCCGCGCCTGGTCGCGAGCGACCAGCACGAGGTCGTAGCCGCGCGCGGCGAGCTGACGGGCGAAGGCGGCGCCGATGCCGGCGGTCGCGCCGGTGACCAGAGCGGTGGGCATGCGTGCCATCTTGCGTCAGGCCGCCGGAGCAGGTGCGCGCTCATGGTTCCTGACGCAGGGAAAGGGGGCGGCGCCCCGGACCAGCCGGGAGGACGTCCCGGTCAGAACGGGACGCGCGCCCCATGACGCCGCGCGGGGGCACGGCGAGGCTGCGGCGACGCCGACCACCGGGGTCGGCTGCCGACCGAGGAGCTCGCATGCACGTCCTGCGCACCGCCGCCACCGCCGCCACCGCCACCGCCACGACCGCCGCTCTGACCGCCGCTCTCGGGCTCGTCGTCGGGCTGGCGACCACCGGTCCCGCCGCCTCGTCCGAGCGCATGCAGCTGCACTGCGAGGACGGCCGGGTGATCGAGCGGGCGAACGGCTCGAGCTGGTGGGACACCGAGACGGGCGCCGTGCTGCTCACCGAGCACCTGGTCGTGTCCGACGGCGACGACGTCGTCCACGAGCACAGCTACGGGCGCAAGGCACCGGGGGCCGCGCGGACGACGTGCACCGCGCAGCACGTCGGATGGACGTGGACCGTGCAGCTCGTCGAGCCCCGCTGACGGGCGCTCGCGGGCGGCCACGGCTGCGCCTCAGGCGTCGGCGCGCACCGCCGGCGCGACCGTCAGCGCATCGGTGTCGGGCGCCTTGTCGACGACGACCTCGTCGCCGTCGCGCACCTCGCCCGCCAGCAGCGCCCGGGCGAGCGTGTCGCCGATCGCCTTCTGCACCAGCCGGCGCAGCGGCCGCGCGCCGTAGAGCGGGTCGAAGCCGGTGAGCGCCAGCCACTCCCGCGCCGCGTCGGTGACCGTCAGCGTGAGCCGCCGGCTCTCGAGCCGCCGCGCGAGCGACGCGATCTGCAGGTCGACGATGGACGTCAGGTCCTCGGTGCTCAGCGCATCGAAGACGACGACGTCGTCGAGCCGGTTGAGGAACTCCGGCTTGAACGTCGACCGTACGACGTCCATCACCTTGTCCTTGCGCTGGTCCGGCGTCAGCAGCGGGTCGCTGACGAACGCCGACCCCAGGTTGGACGTGAGGATCAGGATGGTGTTCCGGAAGTCGACCGTGCGGCCCTGGCCGTCGGTGAGCCGGCCGTCGTCGAGCACCTGCAGCAGCACGTCGAACACGTCCGGATGCGCCTTCTCGACCTCGTCGAGCAGCACCACCGTGTACGGCCGGCGCCGGACCGCCTCGGTGAGCTGCCCGCCGCTCTCGTAGCCGACGTAGCCGGGAGGGGCACCGACGAGCCGGGCCACGGAGTGCTTCTCGCCGTACTCGCTCATGTCGATGCGCGTCATCGCGCGCTCGTCGTCGAAGAGGAACTCGGCGAGCGCCTTGGCCAGCTCGGTCTTGCCGACGCCGGTCGGCCCGAGGAACAGGAACGAGCCGGTCGGGCAGTCGGGGTCGGAGATGCCGGCCCGCGCCCGGCGGACGGCGTCGCTGACCGCGCGGACGGCGTCGCGCTGGCCGACCAGCCGCGAGCCGATCGCGTCCTCCATGCGCAGCAGCTTGGCGGTCTCGCCCTCGAGCATCCGGCCGGCCGGGATGCCGGTCCAGGCGCTGACGACCTCGGCGACGTCGTCCGGGCCGACCTGCTCCTTGACCATGGCCTCGCGGGCCTCGGCCGCCTGGGCCGCCTCCCTGAGCTCGCGCTCGGCGGCCGGGATGTCGGCGTACTGGAGCCGGGAGGCGGTCTCGAGGTCACCCTCGCGGTGCGCGCGCTCCATCTCGGTGTGCAGCTCGTCGAG
>DATMJH010000145.1:0-8560 GCA_035554015.1 Mycobacteriales bacterium | reverse complement strand
GACCTCGACCGCCGGGTCGTGCCCACCGCGGCGCGTCGACTCGCGGCGGTCGTCGCGGTGTCCGACCGCGCGCTGCGCCGCGGGGCGGGCCGGGTGCGCAACGCCGCCGAGGCGGCCTCGCAGCAGGCGGCCAGGTGGGCGCGGGAGGCCGACGAGCGGCTCCCGACGACCGGTCCCCTGAGCCACCTGCGCGCACCGCAGCTCGCGCTGCTGCTCGTCGTCGCGGTGCTCGTCAGCGGCACCCTCGCCGCCGTGCAGCTCGGCGACTCCGGCCCGGCAGCGCCGACGCCCCGTGAGTCGCTGCTGCGCACGGCGACGCTCGGCGTGCCGGCGGGCGAGGACGTCGACGCGCACCTGGCCGGCACCGCGTCGCTGGTGCGGGAGCTGGCACTGCGCGCGCCCGACACCGAGTACCTCGCGCTGGTCAGCCTGGAGGAGTACCTGCCGGTCGGACGTCTCGTCGAGCTCGTGCAGCCGGCCGAGCTCCAGCACGTGTACCTGCGGGCGCAGGTGCAGGGGGCCGAGCTGGTGGAGGCCCCGCTCGCTCTGCCCGCGGCCGCCTCGGTGCTGCCGGCGCTCTGCAACGCCACGGCCGGCCGCAAGCAGGCCGACGCCTCGAACCTGCGCAAGCTGGCCGACGCGGTGCCGGCGGGGACGCCGGAGCAGCAGCGGCAGCGGGCGGAGCTCCTCGCCCAGGCCGACACCTACGCGATGGAGGCGAGCGCGTTCAGCGGCCCGTGCGCCACCGCCTTCGCCGTCCTGGTCGAGGCGCCGGCCGTGGTCCTGGCGGACCTGCTCGAGCGACCCGGCGTGCGTGGCGTCGAGGCCGCGCCCGTCGGCATCACCGCGCTGGACGCCGAGGTCCGGCCGCTGCTGCCGGAGACCACGGGCACCGTCCCGAGCGGGACCGAGCGGTGAGCGTCGAGATCCGGCTGGCGCGGCCCGACGACCGGCCGGCCCTGCACGCGCTGCGGCACGAGGTGTTCGTGCGGGGTCAGGGCGTGCCCGCGGCGATCGAGCGGGACGACCACGACGAGACCGCCGTCCACGTGGTGGCTGTCGACGGCGGGCGGACGGTGGGGACCGGCCGGCTGCTCGTCCGGCCGGACGGCACCGCGTCGGTGGGGCGGATGGCGGTGGCGGATGACGTGCGGGGACGCGACATCGGGGCGCGCATGCTGCGCCGGCTCGAGGACCGGGCGGTGGAGCTGGGCCTGGCCGCCGTCGAGCTGCACGCGCAGGTCTCGGCGCGCGGCTTCTACGACCGGGCGGGCTACACGTCGGTCGGGGAGGTCTACATCGAGGCCGGCATCGAGCACGTCACCATGCGCAAGGACCTCGACCGGCTGCGCGAGGTGTCCGACGCCGACAGCGCCGCACTCATGGCGCTGATCGGCGGCTGCTGGGCCGAGTACCCGGGGGTGGAGCTGCACGTCGACGCCGAGGAGCCGTGGCTGCGCGCGCCGGCGACGGCCTACGCCCGGTGGGACGGCCGGATGTGGGTGGCCGAGCACGGCGGTCAGGTCGTCGCGTGCTGCGGCGTCAAGCCGGCCGGCGTCGACGCCGTCGAGCTCAAGTCGATGTACGTGGCTGCGCGTGCCCGCCGGAGGGGGCTGGCCCGCCGCCTCGAGGGGTGCGTGCTCGAGGAGGCGCGACGGCGTGGCGCGCGCCGGGTCGAGCTCTGGTCCGACACGCGCTTCCTCGACGCGCACGCCACGTACGAGGCGCTCGGCTACCGGCGGCTGCCGGGTGCGCGGGACCTGCACGACCTGTCGCACTCGCGTGAGTACCCGTTCGTCAAGGAGCTGCCGCCGCTCACGTCGTGAGCAGCGGCACCAGCAGCTCGTCGTCGGTCAGCGCCCCGTGCTGGCCCGGCAGGCCGGACAGCACCGACTCACTCGAGCGGCGGACGACGGCGACGTCCGGCGTCGAGGCGATCGCCACCACGTCCCCGATGCGCTCTCGCGCGACGGTGGCGACGTCCGGGCCGAACAGGCCGGCGGCGACGGCGTCGTCGCGGCTGCCGACCCACATCCGCTCGCCGAGCTCGGCGCGCCAGGTCGCGAGCACGTCGGCGGCCGCGCCGCGCCGCGCGTGCACGTGCCGCACCCGCGGCTCGCCCGCCAACCCGACGACGCCGTCCTGCAGCAGGCCGGAGGCGTCGAAGTCGACTCGCGCCGCGTCGGGCACGGTGACCATGCCGTGGTCGGCCGTCACGATCAGCCGGGCGTCCCCGGGCAGCCGGTCGGCGAGCCCGCGGGCGAAGCCGTCCACCAGCTGGAGCTGGGCGAGCCAGGCGTCGGTCTCGGCGCCGCGGACGTGCCCGATGAGGTCGAGCTCCGACAGGTAGCAGTAGACCAGGCTGCGGTTGCCGCGGTGCACGCCGTCGACGGCGTGCGCGAGTGCGTCACCCCACGTCCACGCGCCGGCGAACCGCCCGCGCGGCGCTGCGCGGCGGGCGGGTCAGGCCGGAGCCCTCGAACTGCGCCGACGTCGCCGTCGTGACGCTGACGCCGGCGTCCGCGGCCCGCTCGAACGCCGTCGGCTGCGGCTGCATCCGCTCGGGAGGCAGCCGCTCGCGCAGGTCCTCGCCGCGCCCGACCGGCCGCCACGCGAGCCAGTTGACGGCGTCGCCGACCTCCTCGACCCACGACGAGTACCCGGGGAACCCGTGCGCTCCCGGCGGCAGACCGGTGCCGAGCGACATGAGGCTGGTGACGGTCGTGGACGGGAAGCCGGCGGTCAGCGGGCGCCCCGTCAGGCCGGTGAGGTACGGCGCGACGTCCGGGTGGCGCTGCAGCAGCTCCCAGCCCATCCCGTCGACGAGCAGCACGACCGTGCGCGCGACGTCCGGCAGCTGCAGCGGGTTCGGCTCACCGGCGACGCCCAGCGACGCCAGCACCGACGGGAGCACGTCGGCGAGCGAGGCCTCCCCGTACCGGACGGCCGGCAGCGGGCCGGGCAAGGAGGCGGCCGTCACCCGCCCATGCAAGCACGCTCCCCCGGGCAGGTGGCCAGACGTGCAGGAGGGCGGCCCGGGTCGACCGGACCGCCCTCCCGCCTGCCGAGGTCAGGCGGCGCGCACCCGCCCGGGAGCGGGCGCCTCGACCGGCGGCTCGCCGGCGCGGTGCGCGATCGCGCTCACCAGGCCGCGGACGAACTCGCCGCCGCCGACGAGCACCAGACCGGTGGCGACCGGGTGCATCCACTCGGCCCGCAGCTCCTGCCCGAAGGCGGTGAAGACCGAGTAGTCGAGGGCCCAGGCGAGTCCGACGGCGATGACGACGCCGACGGTGCGGGTGAGTGCGCGCGCTCCTGCCAGACCAGCCTTGACCGGGAGCAGCTCGTCCAGGACCTGGAGCACGACGGTGAGCGCCAGAGCCAGGCCGAGGAAGACGACGAAGGCGTACATGACTCCTCCTGCGGGAGTTGGCCGGCGGGGCGCCCTGCCCCGCTCACACCGTTGGACCGCGACGCGCCGCCGTCGTTACACCCCGCCTCGGTAACGGTTCGGCGTCGGCGCGGTCCAATGCGGTGTGCATGTCGAGCCGGCCCTGGTGCGCGCCTGCCAGCGCGGCGAGCCGGGGGCCATGGACGAGCTCATCCGCGGCACGTACGCCGACGTCTACGCGCTGTGCCGCCGGCTGCTCGGCGACCCGGCCGACGCCGCCGACGCGACGCAGGAGGTCTACGTGCGCGTCGTCCGCTCGGTGCTCGCCTTCCGCGGCGAGTCCGCGTTCGGCACGTGGCTGCACCGGGTGACGGTGAACGTGTGCATGACGGCGCTCAGGCGGCGCGGCGACGCGCGGGGACGTGGGCAGGCGGCTGGTGCCGTCCCGTTCGGCCTGCCCGACGACAGCCACGGGCTCGTCGCCGACGAGCCCGGTCCCGAGGACCGGGCGGAGCGGGCCGACCTCGCCGCACGGGCGGCGCGCGCCCTGGCCGCGCTGCCCGCCGACGCGCGCGAGATCGTGGTGCTGCGCGACGTGCAGGGGCTCTCGACGCGGGAGGCGGCCGACCTGCTGGGGATCAGCGAGGGCGCGGCGAAGGTGCGGCTGCACCGGGCGCACGCCCGGCTGCGCGAGCTGGTGGAGGCGACATGACAGGCGACCGGGACAGCCGCATCTGCGCCGAGGTGCAGCAGAACCTGCCGGCCTGGCGGCGCGGCGAGCTGGGCCGGGTGCGTCGTCGGCTGCTCGCCGTCCACCTGCGGCGGTGCAACGACTGCCGCGCCGAGGCGGCCCGCCAGGACGACGTCTCGGCAGGGCTGGCTGCGCTCGCGGCCCCCGTCGAGCCTCCGCCGGAGGGGCTGCTGGACGACCTGCTCGCCGCCGCTTCCGCGCCCGGCATCGCGGGGCGCGCGGCCGTGCCCGCGCGGGGCGCCGTGAGCGGGGCCCGGCCAGCCCTGTCGCTGGCGCTGCTCGTGGCCGGTGCTGCCGTCGGCACCGGAGCCGGCTACGCCGGCTGGCGGTCGGCGCGGGCGGTCGGCCGGCGGGTCCGCCGGCGTCGGGCCTAGGTCGTCCGGGGCGTCCGCGCACGAGCCGTTCGGGAAGTTCGCCGCCACGGTGCGCTCCGGCCCGTCGGACGTCGAGAGGCAAAGGTCCCGATCGGTCCACCCGCAGCAGCAGCCGGGCTCTCGCACGCCGAAAAACCCGGAGGCGCGCGAGGACGACCGGGTCTACCGTCGTCGCCGCCCGCGGTCAGCAGCCGGGCGGCATCGCCGTCGCAGGTCCTGCGCGTCGTCCGCGGGCTGTGCAGATGGGCACGCGTCCACGGACGCTCCGGGTTCAAGTCCCGAGGTCGTCCGGCGCGCGGTCATCCCGGTCCGAGCGGCCAGCAGCGCCTCCGTGCGCTCCCCGCTCTGACCCGACCCCGCGCCGGGCGACCGCCCGGTGCACCGACGAGGAGGGCAGAGCCGTGCGCATCGTGGTGCCGGAGTGGGAGCGCGTCCTGCTGTACCGGGACGGCCGCTTCGAGGAGGAGCTGGGGCCGGGTCGGCACCGTCGGCTGCGATGGCGCCGCCGTGCGGTGCGGCTCCAGGTGCGCCCGTGGCTGCTCGCCGTACCGGGGCAGGAGGTGCTGACCCGGGACGGCCTGGCGGTGAAGGTGAGCCTGAGCGCCACCTGCCGCATCGACGAGCCGCGCCGTTGGCACGAAGCGGTGGAGGAGCCGCTCGGGTTCCTCTACGCCGCCCTGCAGGCGGGGCTGCGCGACGCCGTGGCGGGCCGGACCCTCGACGAGCTGCTCGAGAGCCGGCCCGCCGTGGGCCGGGAGCTGGTCGCCGCAGCTGCCGCGACCGCCGAGCTCGTCGGCGCCGCGGCCGCCGAGGTCGTCGTGCGCGACGTCATGGTGCCGGGCGAGCTGCGCAGGGCGGCCGCGGAGGTGGCGGCGGCACGGGCGCAGGGCCAGGCGGCGCTGGAGCGCGCCCGTGGTGAGGTCGCGGCCACCCGGGCGCTCGCCAACGCGGCGCGGATGGTCGCCGACTCGCCCGCGCTGCTGCAGCTGCGGGTGCTGCAGGCCGTCGAGGCCGGTGGTGCCACGGTGGTGCTCACGCCGGACGGCGTCGGGCCCGCCGTGCGCTGACCGGCGGGTGGGCCGGCCGCAGGCCGGCCGGCGACCGGCTGGTGGACCGCCATCGACCGGCCGCTGACCGCCGTCGAGACCGGCGTCCCGACGACTCGCCTCGTCGGGATGCCGGTTCTCGTCGGTGCGGCGTGCGAACATCGGGGACCGCACAGCACGGCCCGCCTTCCCCTCGAGCCGACGCTGATCCACTGGCGTACGACCGCTCGGAGGAGGCCACCGGCATGGGTGATCGAGACTCGTTCGTGCACCTGCACGTGCACACCGAGTACTCGATGCTCGACGGCGCCGCCCGCCTCGACGACCTGTTCGCCAAGACCGCCGAGCTCGGCATGCCGGCTCTGGCGATGACCGACCACGGCAACGTCTTCGGCGCCTACGACTTCTGGAAGAAGGGCACCCAGCACGGCGTCAAGAGCATCATCGGCAGCGAGCTGTACGTGGCTCCCGGCTCGAGGTTCGACCGGACGCGGCACCGCTGGGGCGACGGCGGCGAGGACGACGTCTCCGGCGGCGGCGCCTACACGCACATGACGGTGCTCTCGACCTCGCGCGAGGGGATGCACCGGCTGTTCAAGATCAGCAGCCTGGCGAGCCTCGAGGGCTACTACTACAAGCCGCGGGCCGACAAGGAGCTGCTCGCCGAGCACGTCCGCCCGAACCTGGACATGATCGCCACGACGGGCTGCCCGTCGGGCGAGATCCAGACCTACCTGCGCATGGGCGAGTACGAGAAGGCCAAGCGCAGCGCGGGGGAGTTCCGCGAGATCTTCGGCGCGGAGAACTTCTACTGCGAGCTCATGGACCACGGGATCCCGATCGAGCGCCGGGCCCAGAAGGACCTCATCCGGCTCGCGAAGGACATGAGCATCCCGTTCCTCGCGACCAACGACCTGCACTACACGCACCCGGAGGACGCCCGCGCCCACGAGGTGCTGCTGTGCGTGCAGTCCGGCAAGACCATGAGCGACCCGACGCGCTTCAAGTTCGACGCGCAGGACTTCTACCTCAAGAGCCCGCGCGAGATGCGTGACCTGTGGCGCGAGTTCCCGGAGGCCTGCGACAACACGCTGCTGGTGGCCGAGCGCTGCGAGACCTCCTTCACCGACGGCGCCGACCTCATGCCGCGGGTGGAGGTGCCCGAGGGCTTCACCGAGCAGACCTGGCTGCGGCAGCAGGTGCACGAGGGCCTGGCCCGGCGGTTCGCGCCCGGCCCGGTGCCGGAGGGCCACACGAAGCAGGCCGACTACGAGGTCGACGTCATCTGCCAGATGGGCTTCCCCGGCTACTTCCTCGTCACCGCCGACCTCGTGGCCTACGCCAAGAGCGCCGGCATCCGCGTCGGCCCCGGTCGCGGCTCGGCCGCCGGCTCCCTGGTCGCCTACGCGCTCGGCATCACCGAGCTCGACCCGATCGAGCACAAGCTGCTGTTCGAGCGCTTCCTCAACCCCGAGCGCATCTCCATGCCGGACATCGACATGGACTTCGACGAGCGCCGGCGCGGCGACATGATCCGGTACGCCACCGAGAAGTACGGCGAGGAGCGGGTCGCCCAGATCATCACCTACGGGACGATCAAGGCCAAGGCCGCGGTCAAGGACGCCGCCCGCGTGCTGGGCTACCCGTTCGCCGTCGGCGACAAGATCACCAAGGCGATGCCACCCGCCGTCATGGGCAAGGACATCCCGCTGTCGGGCGTCTTCGACCCGAGCCACAAGCGGTACGGGGAGGCCGGCGAGTTCCGCGCGCTCTACGAGAGCGACCCCGACGTGAAGTCCGTGGTCGACACCGCCCGGGGCCTCGAGGGCCTCAAGCGGCAGTGGGGCGTGCATGCCGCCGGCGTGATCCTGTGCCGCGAGCCACTGCTCGACGTCATCCCGATCCAGCGCCGAGAGCAGGACGGCGCGATCATCACGCAGTTCGACATGGGTGCCTGCGAGACCCTCGGGCTGCTCAAGATGGACTTCCTCGGGCTGCGCAACCTCACCGTCCTGGACGACTGCCTCCGGCACATCGAGGCCAACCGCGGCGAGACCGTGGTGCTCGAGGACCTCGACGTCATGACGCCCGACCCGAAGACCTACGAGCTGCTCTCGCGCGGCGACACGCTCGGCGTCTTCCAGCTCGACGGCGGGCCGATGCGAGCCCTGCTGCGCTCGATGCAGCCCGACAGCTTCGAGGACATCTCCGCCGTGCTCGCGCTCTACCGCCCGGGCCCGATGGGCGCCAACGCGCACAACGACTACGCCGACCGCAAGACCGGCCGGAAGCCCGTGGTGCCGATCCACCCCGAGCTCGAAGAGCCGCTGAAGGACATCCTGGGCGACACCTACGGGTTGATCGTCTACCAGGAGCAGGTCATGGCGATCGCCCAGAAGCTCGCGGGCTACTCGCTCGGCAAGGCCGACCTGCTGCGCCGCGCGATGGGCAAGAAGAAGAAGGAGATCCTGGACAAGGAGTACGCCGGCTTCGCCCAGGGGATGAAGGACAACGGCTACTCGGCCGCCGCCGTGAAGACGCTGTGGGACATCCTGCTGCCGTTCTCCGACTACGCGTTCAACCGCGCCCACTCCGCCGCCTACGGCGTGGTGTCGTACTGGACGGCCTACCTCAAGGCGAACTACCCCGCCGAGTACATGGCCGCCGTGCTCACGTCCGTGCGCGACGACAAGGACAAGGCGGCGGTGTACCTCGCCGAGTGCCGCCGGATGGGCATCCGGGTGCTCCCGCCGGACGTCAACGACTCGGTGCGACACTTCTCGCCGGTCGAGGACCGGATCCGTTTCGGACTGGGCGGGATCCGGAACGTGGGCGGGAACGTGGTCGACGCGATCGTCGCGGCGCGCCGGGAGCAGGGGGCGTTCACCGACTTCTCCGACTTCCTGCGCAAGGTCGACGCGGTCGTCTGCAACAAGAAGGTCGTGGAGTCGCTGATCAAGGCGGGTGCGTTCGACTCGCTCGGGCATTCCCGCAAGGG
>DATMJH010000144.1:0-2179 GCA_035554015.1 Mycobacteriales bacterium | reverse complement strand
CCGTCTGGGCACCCGCGCCGGCATGACCACCGCGGTCGCCACGACGACGGCGCTGACCCGCGTCACGGTTCTCTACGACGCCTCCTGCCACCTGTGCCGGCGGGCCCGCGCGTGGCTCCAGCGCCAGCCGCAGGCGGTGGCGCTGGAGTTCCTGCCCGCCGCGTCGGAGCAGGCCCGCCGGCGCTACCCGTTCCTCGACCCGCAGATGACCCTCGAGGACCTCACCGTCGTCGGCGACGGCGGCGAGGTCTGGGTCGGGGCCAAGGCGTGGGTGGTCTGCCTCTGGGCGCTCGAGGGCCGGCAGGGCCTCGCCCGCCGGCTCAGCAGCCCGGCGGTCATGCCCAAGGCGCGCTCGGTCATCGACTTCGTGTCCCGGCACCGCCGGACCCTCGCCTCGTACGGAGACAGCTGTGGCTGCACCCCCGCCTGACGGCCGCGCGGCCCGCGGCGAGCAGACCCGGCAGCTCATCGTCGACACCGCGCTCGACCTGTTCCGCAGGCAGGGATACGAGGGCACCACCATGCGCGCGATCGCGCAGGAGGCCGGGGTGTCGGTCGGCAACGCCTACTACTACTTCGACAGCAAGGACCACCTGGTGCAGGCGTTCTACGCCCGCAGCCAGGACGAGCACGAGGCCGCCGCCCGGCCGGTGCTGGACCGGGAGCGGACGTTCGAGGCGCGGCTGCTCGGCGTGCTGCGCGCGCGGGTCGACTCGATGCAGGCCTACCACGAGTTCGCCGCCTCGTTCTTCCGCACCGCGGCCGACCCGGACAGCCCGCTCAGCCCGTTCAGCGACTCCTCCGCGGAGGCGCGAGAGCGCTCGATCGGCATCTACGCCGAGGCCCTGCACGGCTCCGACGCCAAGGTTCCACCGCTCTTGCGTGAGCGCCTGCCCGAGCTGCTCTGGCTGTACTCGATGGGCGTGGTCCTCTACTGGGTGCACGACCGGTCGGCCGGAGCGGCCAAGACCCACCGGCTGGTGGAGCGCACCGTGCCGGTCGTCGTCCGGCTGGTGCACCTGTCGCGCTACCGCGTGCTGCGCGGCGTCGTCGACGACGTCGTCGGGCTGGTCGACGACCTGCGGGGCGGTGCACGGTGACTCCCGTCGTGGCGCTGCTCGTCGCCGTCGGCATGCTGGCCGTCGTGCCGCTCGGGCTCCCGCTGCTCGGCACCGCGGGCATCGACGGCCTGCGCCGCGCCTGGCCGTGGGCGGGTGTCGTCGGCGCCGGCTCCCTGCTGCTGCCGGTCGGCCTTCCTGCCGTGCTGCTGACCCTCCCCTACGCCGGGCTCTGCACGATCGCGGCAGGGCTGGGCCTTCGCCGCGCGTGGACCGCGCGTCCGGCGCGCGGCACCGCGGCGCTGCGCGAGCTCACGGCACTGACCGCTCTCGGCTCGCTGCCGGTGGCCGGGTCGTGCCTCGTCGCCGAGCGCGGCGGGTACGCCCTGCTCGGCTTCGGCCCGGACCTGCTGGCCCTCACCGTCGCGCACTTCCACTTCGCCGGCTTCGCCGTCGCGACCCTCGCCGGGCTGGTGCTCGTGCGCTGCCCCGGCCGGCTGTCACGCACCGGTGCCACGGCGGTGCCTGCGGGTACCGCCCTCGTCGCGGTCGGCCACCTCACCGGGCCGGCCGTCGAGCTGGCCGGCGCGCTGCTGGTCGCCGTCGGAGTGCTGGCGCTGTCCGGGGCCACCCTCGGCTACGCGCTCGGGCACCGCCGGATGCCCCGCGCCCTGCTCGTCGTGGCGGTCGCGGTCACGCCGGTGACCATGGGCCTGGCGCTGTGGTGGGCGGTCGGCCGATGGGCCGGGCTGCCGCACCTCGACCTGGCCACGACCGCCGCGACGCACGGCGTCGCGAACGCGCTCGGTCTCTGCCTGTGCGGGCTGCTCGGCTGGCGGCTGCTCCGCGCCACACCTGTCTGACACCCTGCTGCCGTGGACGACGCCCTGCTCACCCTGCTGCTGGGCCTGCTCATGCTCGTCGGCCTGCTCGGTGTCGTCGTGCCGGTGCTGCCCGGCACGCTGCTGGTGCTCGCAGCCGGGCTGGCCTGGGCGCTGCTCGTGGTCGACGACGGCGCCGCACGCTGGGTGGTGCTCGCCGTCATGACGGCGCTGTTCGCGGTCGGCACGGTGCTGAAGTACGCGCTGCCGGGCCGGCGGCTGAAGGGGACGCTCCCCCGC
>DATMJH010000143.1:0-8033 GCA_035554015.1 Mycobacteriales bacterium | reverse complement strand
ACGACGCCCAGACCATGACGATGGTCGCCGCGATGAACAGCGCTCTCGACCTCGCGATGGCAGCCGACGACCGCATCGTGCTGCTCGGGGAAGACATCGCCGATCCGATCGGCGGCGTGCTCAAGGTGACCAAGGGGCTGTCGACGAAGTACGGCGCCGGTCGCGTCCGCGCCACGCCCATCTCGGAGACCGCCATCGTCGGCGCCGCCGTCGGGCTCGCGCTGGGCGGCTACCGCCCGGTGCCCGAGGTCATGTTCATGGACTTCACCGCCGTCTGCCTGGATCAGATCGTCAACCACGCCGCCAAGCTGCGATACATGTCGGGCGGGCACACGCCCGTCCCGATGACGTTGCGGACAGCGGTCGGGACGCGGCGCTTCGGCGCTCAGCACGCGCAGAACCTCGAGGCATGGTTCATGCACGTCCCCGGGCTGAAAGTGGTCGTCCCGTCGGGGCCGGCTGATGCGAAGGGCCTGCTGGCCGCGTGCCTGGTCGACGACGACCCGTGCATCTTCGTCGAGCACATCGACCTTGCCTACTCGGTGAAGGAGCCGGTTCCCACGGGCCACCACCGGATCCCGCTCGGTGTGGCGAACGTCGTCCACCGAGGTGACGACGTCACAGTGGTGACCTACGGGACGCAGGTCGCCAAGGCGCGCGCTGTCGCTGAGGACCTCGCAGGGCAGGGTGTGGGGGTCGACGTCGTCGACCTCCGCACGCTCGTCCCGCTAGACCTCGACACGGTCCTGGCGTCGATCGAGCGGACGCGTCGCGCTGTCGTGCTGCACGACGCGCACACGTTCTGCGGGCCGGGCGCCGAGCTCGCGTCGCAGATCACCGAGCACCTCTGGGGCGAGCTGCTGGCACCCGTGCAGCGCGTCGGCGCCGGGTACTCGCCGGTGCCTTTCGCGCAGAGCATCGACTTCCATCCGACCGCTGAGGACCTGCGCGCGTCGATCACACAGCTGGTCGGACGGTGACCGCGACCGCGCTCGTCACCGGCGGTGCACAGGGCATCGGGAAGGCGATAGCGGCCCGACTCGTCGGAGACGGCTTCGACGTCGTGATCGGTGACGTCAACGGCGATGCCGTCGGCCGGACCGCGGCCGAGATCGGAGCACGAGCGGTAGAGCTTGACGTCACCGACCCGGCTTCTGTCTCACGCTGCGCTGAGGGCATCGACGACCTGGCCGTGCTCGTGAACAACGCGGGCGTACTCCGAACAGGCTCCCTCGCGGACACGACCGTCGACGACTACCGGCTCGTGATGGACGTGAACGTGCTGGGCCCGCTGCTCACCACCGGTGCGCTCACCGAGGCTCTGGCGGCAGGCGACGGCGGCGCGGTCGTCAACATCGCGTCGATGAGTGCCCGCACGAGCGTGCCTGGCACTGGTGTCTACTCCGCGAGCAAGGCGGCCGTCGTCGCCCTGACGGAGACCGCGGCGCTCGAGCTCGGCCCCCGTGGCATCCGCGTGAACGCCGTCGGGCCGGGCCGGATCAAGACGGAGATGACGGAGTCGCGGCACGCCGACCCGGCACGGGAGGAGCGCACGGCAGCCCTCATCCCTGTCCGGCGCAGCGGCCTGCCCTCCGACGTCGCCGATGTCGTGTCGTTCCTGGCGTCGCGGGACGCTCGGTACGTGACCGGCCAGACGCTCTACGTCGACGGGGGCCTGCTCCTGGGGACGATCGCCTTCTTCCAGGCGGCGCAGGGCGGCTGAGGAGCCCGCCTGTTCAGTGCACGCCCTCGCCGAGGTACTGGGCGAAGACCGCATCGCTGGACAGCTCTGCTGGCTCCCCGACGAAGACGATCTCGCCGCGGTTGAGGACGTAGACGTAGTCAGCGACCTCGAGCACGCGTGTGACGTACTGCTCGACGAGGAGCAGGCTCGCCCCCTGAGCGGCGAGCAGGTCGAGGAAGTGGAAGATCTCGTCGACGACACTGGGCGCGAGCCCCATCGACACCTCGTCGAGGAGAATGACGCGGGGCGACTGCACGTACGACCTGGCAAGCGCGAGCATCTGCTGCTCACCGCCGGACATGGTCCCGGCTACCTGGGACAGCCGCTGGCCCAGCTTGGGGAATGCCGCCGTCGCCCGCTCGAGCGCGTCGGCTCGGCGTCCGTCGAGCGCGTACAGCGCGAGGTTGTCCTCGACCGTGAGCGTCGGGAAGATGCCTCGCCCCTCGGGGACGTGGCAGACGCCGAGCTCGACCATCCGGTGCGGCGGCGATCCCGTCACGTCGACGCCGTCCATCAGCATGATGCCGCGCTGGGGCTGCAGCAGACCCGATGCCACGCGCAGCGTCGTGGTCTTACCAGCACCGTTGGCACCGAGGAGGGCGACGACGGACGACGGTGGCACGACGAGAGTGACGTCCACCAGCGCCGACGTCCGGTCGTACCCGGCGTGCACGCCGCGCAGCTCGAGCATCACGCCACCTCTGCGGCTTCCGAGCCGAGGTACGCGGCGCGCACCACGTCGCTCGAAGCGACGTCGGCGGGCGTGCCCTCGAACAGCGGCTTGCCGAAGTCGAGGACGTACACGTAGTCGCAGACGCTCATCACGAGCGCCATGTCGTGCTCCACGAGCAGCAGCGCACGCCCATCGGCAGCCAGGTCGCGGAGGATCTCGCCGAAACGGAACGTCTCCTTCTTGTCAAGGCCAGAGGACGGCTCGTCCAGCAGGAGCACGTCCCATCCGCCGGCGATGGCGCGGGCAAGCTCGACGAGGCGCCGCTGGCCGGTGCTGAGATCGCCGACCGTGCGCGAGCTGACGGGGTGCAGGCCGCACAGGTCGAGGGCTCGGTCAGCGGCCTCCCGGCAGGCAGTGCGCTCGCCCTTGCGGGCCAGCAGCTGACGCAGCGGGGACGATCCGGACGCTCGGCTCTCCCAGCCCAGCGAGACGTTCTCCCGCACCGTCTCCCCCTCGCACAGCTGCATGCGTTGGAAGGTGCGACCGAGACCTCGCTGTGCACGAGCCTGCGGCGACAGGTGCGTGACCTCGTCCCCGAGCAGCTCGACCCGGCCCGATGCAGGCGTGAGGAAGCCGCTGCACACGTTGAACGTCGTCGACTTGCCAGCGCCGTTCGGACCGATCAGCCCGGTGATGCTCCGCGTCGGCGCCTCCAGCGACATCCCGTCCACAGCCACCAGACCGCCGAAGCGGACTACGACGTCTGTGAGCCGGAGCGCAGGTGAGGTCACGACGGGCCGCCGACCGCGGCAGGCGCCGGATGGCGAGCCGCAAGACGCGAAACTCGCTCGCGGCGCCTCCTGGAGGCACCGGCCGGCGCGGCGGCCGTGCCGGCGACGCGGCCGGCGACCACAGCCGCGATCGCGGAGGCTCCGAAGAGCACCGGCAGCACTTCCAGGAAGCGGGCGTTGTCCAGGTAGGCGGGGACCACGGTCAGCGCCGCGGAGGCGACCAGAGCGGAGCGCAGGAGGCCCGGGCCGGCGATGGCGAGCACCGCCAGCACCAGCAGTGAGTTGAAGAACGGGAAACTGACCGCACCGACGAACCCGTTGACCGGCGCGAGGAGCGCGCCGCTGAGGCCGGCCAGGAACGCCGACAAGCAGAAGACGAGGACGCGGGTGACGTTCGCGTTGGCTCCGGACGCGACAAGAACCGTTGGGGACTCCGCCAGACCGCGCAGCAGGCGCCCGAGCCGCGCTCGCTGCACCGCGACCACGGTCAGGCCGCTGGCAAAGACGACCGCCAGCACGACGTAGTAGTAGGCGGTGTCCGACGCGAAGCCCGCCGGGCGCGGTGCCTCGAGCGAGCCGCCGGCGCCGAACATGAACGAGCTCGTGTAGACGACCTGTGCGAGCAGGATGGCGAAGCCGAACGTCGCAAGCGCCAGGTAGAGCGGTGCCAGCCGGATGGCCGGGATGGCGATGACGGCGCCGACGGGGACGGTCACCAGCGCGCCGAGCAGCACTGCGAGCGCCCACGGCAGGCCGGCGCCCGTGGCGAGGTGAGCGAATGCCGCGGCTCCGATGGCCTGGAAGCCGACCTGGCACAGCGACAGCTGACCCGATGTCCGCACGAGCAGCCCCAGCGACAAGAACAGGACGACGCCTGCCATGGCAGCGGTGTAGACGGGCAGGCGAGCGCCCACCAGCGCGGGAACGGCCAGCAGCAGCGCACCGCCGAAAGCGAGTCCTGCAAGCCGCAGTCGCGGGTCGACCGAGCTCCGCTGAGCAGTCGACCGGCGCTCGAGCCGACCAGCCTCCGTGAGGCGCCCGCGCGGGATCACGAGAAGCAGCACGAACAGGAGCAGGAACGGGATGCTCGAGGGGATCGCCGACAACGACGGGGACCCCGAGACGGCGTTGACCGTCAGCGCTTGCGCGACGCCGACGACGAGCCCGCCGAGGTAGGTCGCCGGAAGATGGCGGAACAGCCCGATGGCAGCCGCAGCGAACGCCTGCACCACCAGCAGCGTCAGGAGCCCTGCTTCCAGGCCGATGGTCGGTGCGATGAGCAGGCCCGACAGTGAGGCGAAGCAGCAGCCGATGATCCATGCAGTGCGGCGCACTCGGACGGGGTCGACGCCCGTGAGCCCCAGCAGCGCGGGGTCGTCCACGACGGCGCGCATCGCGCGTCCAGTGGTCGATCGAGAGACGTACTGGAACAGGGCGATGGTTGTGGCGAGTGCGATCAGAACGACGATCACCTGGTCCGCCCCGATGCGGACCGACGCCAGTGAGAAGGATCCAGTGGGGAGGAACTGCGGGAACCCGCGTGACTGCGGGCCGTAGACGAGGATGGCCAGTCCCTGCACGACGAGGACGATGCCGAGCGTTGCGACGATCTTGTCTGCGGTGGAGGCGCCGGAGATCACCCGTGCCAGGCGTTCCATGAGCAAGCCGGCCAGCACACCGAAGCCGAAGACGGTGAGCGCAGCGGCGATGGGCCACGGGACGCCCCGAACGGCGTGGAGCTCGTAGAAGACGTACGCCGCGGCCGCTGCCACGGCGCCGTGGCCGAAGTTGAAGATGCCGGACGTCCGGTACGTCACCACGAGCCCGAGTGCCGCGATGCTGTAGATCGACCCGGTCACCAGGCCGATCACCAAGAACGTCAGCACGTCCGCGATCCCGTCATCGCGCTGAGCACAGTCCGCACGGCTCGCGACCCTCGGTCTGAGCATCGGTGAGGTTCATCGGGTCGGTGAGGCGTCCAGCGACCGCCGCGCAGCCGGCCAGGTGATAGCGACCCGCGGGCAGTCCGGTCACCACGACGACCTGCTCCTCTGCAGCGGGGAGGAGCACAGCGGTGTGCGGGCGACCGGCGCCTGCCGCCGGAAGCAGTGGTGCCAGCAGCTCCCGCTCGCGCGCTCGCAGGGCGACGAGACCGACCAGCAACCACCGGGCGTTCATCACGCCTGCGACGACGCAGCCGACGATGGCGACCGCTAACCACGGGTACTGGTCCGTCAGCTCAGCCTCACCGCTCGCGCCGGCCCACCCGGCTACCACGACGGCAAGGCTCGCACCCAGTCCCGTCAGGAGAGACATCAGCTGTTCGGGTCGCCATGGCGCGCACCGGTCGAGTGCGGCGGGTCGGCTGCTCAAGGCTCGCCCGCACTGCTAGTGCTGACGGTCGTGCGGCGCACCCGCCGGGGGCGCGGCGAGCGCTGCGACGGCGTAGCCGCCACCGGTTCCTCACCCTGTTCGACGCCATCGGCCACCTGCGGCACCACCGACTCGTCGCCGGGGTGGATGGGGTCGACGTACGTCGGCTCCGCCGAGTGGCTCAAGAGCCGCGCGATCTCGTCGAGCTTGGCGTGCTCGTCGCGGAGGTCGGCGCTCAACCACAGCGTGCCGGCCAAGCCCAGCAGGAACAGCGCACCTAGTCCGGCAGAGATGAGGTACGGCACCTGCTCCGCCGGGTAGGCGGTCCCGCTGATCCTGATGTAGCCGATCAGCAGCAGCACGAGGCCGACGAGCGTGCAGGCCCAGGCCGCGGCCCGGTCCCATTGAGTTCGCAGGAACGACGACATCACAGCCTCGCTTTCACGCCGAGGTGACGCAGCACCTGCGTGCATCCGCACAGCGCCGCCGCCGCCACGACGAACGGTAGGTAGAGCCACACGGCATCACTGCGTTCCGGGAGGTAGGACACGAGTCGCCGCGGCTTCTGTGCTTCCTCTGATGCGGCGAGCGGTGCCTCCACCGACGCGAGAGCATCAGACGTGAGCGGCGCGGCATCCGCTTGCAGATCACCCGTCGAGATGGAGGCGGCAGGAGTGTCCGGCAGGTCGAAGGTGGCGGTTGGGGGTTCAGCGACCTCGACGTCCGCGACGGCCGGCTCGGCTCCTGCCGCCGCGCTGACGAACGCCGACACTCCGCCGAGGCGGTACGTGGTGCGGGTAGAGCCGGTTTCAGGCCGCGCGTCGACCACTGTCACCTGAAGCGCTCCGCCGGTCCGTCCCTCGGGCGTGTCCTGCGCAGCCGTCTGCGAGACCGCGATGCCGGCGTCGTCGAGCACGTCGCCGAGAGGTGTGCCTTCTAGCGGGATCTTGGTCCCGGCGATGACCAGTTCGCCGTCGACCAAGCCCACGCGCTGGCCGGCCACGCTGACGCCGTCCGCCTCCAGGGACGACGTCCGGGTCGTCTTGCCGTCGGTTCCACGCACGACGGTGACCGTGGAGCGGACGCTGGTGAAGCGCAGCACCCCGTCGACGACGACGCTGTCAACCGCCGAGCTCGCTGTGGCGGTGATGCGGCCGTCCTCAGCCGCTGTGGTCGTGCTCGTTGCTCGCGACCTACCGCTCGTCAGATCGCCCGTGACGCCTCCCACAGCGTCCCCGGTCGACGCGCGCTCCGAGCTGGTGGCGCTCAAGCTGTAGCCCGGTCCCTCAGCCCTCGCCTCCGGCGTGTTCTGCACGTCGCTCGTGACGTAGAAGGGGTAGTCGGGTACGGGCACCGGGGAGCCCGCGCCGTTCGCCAGTCCTGGCGCGCCCACGGCGAAGTCACCGGGATACGGGTGGGAGGCGAAGGCCTTGGACGTCCCGAGCTGGTCGACGGTCGCCTGCGACGTAGGGCCGGACGTTTCGACCGTCGCGCCAAGAGGGAGCTGGTCCGGGTTGCTGACCTGTGCCGAGACGGTGGTAGCGGCGGCAACGGCCTGGAAGCTCGTCGCGGCCGCGACCGGCTGGACGACGGCGAGCGCCACCGCGCTGGCCGCGGCCGCTGCAGCACACAAGACGAACGCTCGGGTCACTTGAGACACTGTGGTCGCCCCCCGTCCAGCGGGGTCCAGCGACCGCCCTTGATCTGCTGCACGAAGTAGCAGCGAGCGGCGACGGTGGGCTTTCCCTTCGAGAACGTCAGCTCGGGAGCCAGACCGCCCAGCGTCTCGCCCTTGAGGCTCCAGAGGCGGTCGAGGATCACTTGGCTGGTCACCGGCTCGGGACCGACGTCCCTCAGCGCTCTCGCGAGCAGCTGCCCGGCTGCCCAGACCGACGCGGTGCCAGCCGTGCTCGGCAAGTCAGGCGCATAGCGCTTCATCGCCTCCTGGTACTCCGCCGCCGCTCCCGTCGTGGTCGCCCAGCCGAACCAGTTCTGCGTCGTGATCATGCCGGCGAGATTCGGGTTCTGCTCCTGGGGGCCGTTCACGGTGTTTCCCGTGTTGATGTACTGCGGCTTGTAGCCCTGGCGCGCGCATGATGCGGCGACCCGGTTCGTCGTGCCGACGTCGGCGACCACGCTCAGGGCCGTAGCGCCGGCGTTGCGTGCGCTGATGCACTCCGAGGTGAAGTCGGGCTGCGCGAGCGAGATGCGCGCGGAGTAGGCGACCGACGCACCTTGGCTAGAGGCGCCACCGTCGACGAGGATGCCGTTGATCTGGCCGCAGACCGCCGCCTCGGCGCAGTACAAGACCGCGAGCTTGTTCTTGTTGGCCTGTGCCGCCGCGCGAGCGAGGCCGAGCACGACCGTCTGCAGGCTGGAGCCCTGCGCAAAGTACATGGGGCTCTCGTGCCAGACCGGTGTCAGGTCGCCACCGACAGCCGGGATCTTCTTC
>DATMJH010000142.1:0-4603 GCA_035554015.1 Mycobacteriales bacterium | reverse complement strand
GCGCGCCACCGCGGCCGTACGCATGGCTGGCGCTCGGCTCGCACGGCCGCCGCGAGGTCGCGCTCGGCAGCGACCAGGACAGCGCGCTCGCCTACGCCGACGCCGGACCTGCTGCGGCGCAGTACTTCGCGCTGCTCGCGGAGCACGTCGTCGGCGGGCTCGAGCGGGCCGGCCTGCCGCGCTGCGACGGCGGCTTCACCGCCACCCGCTGGGCGCAGCCGGTCGGTGAGCTGCACGCGATGTTCCGCCGCTGGGTCGAGGCGCCCGACCCCGAGGCGCTGGTGCGGGCGGAGGTGTTCCTCGACGTGCGGCGGGTGCACGGCGCGCTCGACGTCGGCGTGCTGCCCCGCACGCTCGCCGTCGGCGGCCAGCACGGCCCGTTCCTGGCCCAGCTGGCCCGCGCCGCCGTGCACTTCCGCCCGCCGCTGACCGTGTTCGGACGCGTGCGCACCGACCACGGCGTGGTCGACGTCAAGCACGCCGGCACGGCGCCGGTCGTGCTGCTGGCGAGGCTCTACGCGCTGGCCGGTGGCGTGGTCGCGACCGGCACGGCCGAGCGGCTCGCCGGGGCCGCGGCGGCCGGCACGCTCAGCCGCCAGGGGGCGGCCGACCTCGACGACGCGTACCGCTTCCTGCTGCGGCTGCGACTGCGGCACCACGTCCGGCTCGCCGGGACGGGAGCCCGGCTGGACGACCGGGTGCGGGTTGACGCGCTGCCGGCCGGCGAGCGCGAGAGGCTGCGTGCCGTGCTGCGGCTCGTGCGGGACGTCCAGGCGTCGGCGGAGCTGCGCTTCGCCGTGCGGGCGGTCACGTGAGCCGGCTGCGCGCTCTGCTGCGCGACCCGACGGCGCGGCTCGCCGCCGTGGTGCTCGGATACCTCGCCGGAGCCCTGGCCGCGCTGGCCGCGGTGACGTGGTTCTCGCTCGGGGCGGCGCAGCGCGACGACCTCGTCTCGGCGCTCGCCGGGCAGGCGGCGACGTTCGTGCTCGGCGGCGCGCTCGCCGCCGCGGGGCTCGTCTGGCTGCTGCTGCGCGGCCCCGGCGTGCAGGCCCGGCGGCTGCGGCGGATGGCGGCCGACGTGCGGCTGCTGGCGCACAACCCGCAGCACCGGCTGCCCGAGGACGGGCCGGCCCAGCTGGCCGGGCTGGCGGCGGCCGTCAACGAGCTCGCCGCGACGCTGCGCGCCGCCGGCACCGTGGACGACGCCGCGGCGGCCGCGGCCGACCTCGAGCGCAGCCGGCTCGCCGCGGTGCTCGCCGACCTCACCGTGCCGGTGCTCGTGCTGAGCCTCGGGGGGCGCGTGCAGCTGTACAACAGCGCCGCGCGGGCCGTGCTCGGCGACGCGGTGTCGCTGGGGCGCTCGGTCGAGGGCCTGCTCGACCTGGCCGCGATGCGCCGGGCCCCGGACGGGCCCGTGGTCGTGGCCGGCACGGCGCCGGACGGCGGGCCGCTGCGGGCGCGCGTCGCCCCGGTGCGCGACCCGCACGGCGACGACGTCACGGGGTACGTCGCCGTGCTCGACAGCGACGTCGGCGTCGACGTCCTGCACCGCGTCGTCGTCGGCGACCGCCCGGAGTTCTACGACTTCTCGCTGCCGGACGACGTCGCTCGGCAGCACGCCGACCAGGCGCTGCGCGAGCTCACCTGCACCGTCCTCGACACCGAGACGACCGGCTTCTCCCCGGAGGTCGACGAGGTGGTGCAGGTCGGCGCGGTGCGCGTCGTCGGCGGCCGCGTGCGGCGACAGGAGGTGCTCGACCGGCTGGTCGACCCACGCCGCGCGATCCCGCCGACCGCCACGGCGGTGCACGGCGTCGTCGTCGGGCACAACGTCGCCTTCGACCTCGCGTTCCTCCGCCGCCGCGACGGCGTCGGGCTGACCGACCTGCCGGCCCTCGACACGCTGCTGCTCGACGCCTTCGTCCATCCCGACCACGACGACCACGGCCTCGACGCCGTCGCGGCCCGGCTGGGTGTCGAGGTCACCGGCCGGCACAGCGCGCTCGGCGACGCGCTGGTGACCGCCGAGGTGCTCGTGCGGCTGCTGCCCCTGCTCGAGGCGCGCGGCACGACGACGGTCGGGCAGGCGCTGGAGGCGTGCCGGGCGGTGGCGCGGGCGCGCGCTGGCACCGGCCGCTGACCAGCGGGAGGATGTCGACGTGCTGCTCGCCCTCGCCGACGTCGTCGCGGCGCTGCACGCCGCGGTCGTCGTGCTGGTCGTGGCGGGTGGCCTGGTCTCGCTGCGCCGGCCGCGGCTGCTCGTCGTCCATGCCGTCGCCCTGACGGCCGTCGTCGCCGTGTACCTCCTCGGCGCCGACTGCCCGCTGACCCGGCTCGAGCTCGCCCTGCGCGAGGCCGGCGGCCAGCAGCCCTACCGCGACGGGTTTCTCGGCCACTACCTGTTCTCGCCGCTCGGCCTGGACGTGCGCTCCGCCGTCGGGCAGGCGGTGCAGCTCGTTGCGGTGGTGGTGCCGAACGCCGTCGCGTACGGCGTGCTGCTGTCGCGGCGGCTGCCGCACCGGGCGCCGGCGTGAGGCGGCTGCTCGGACGCCGTCCGCCGCCGGAGCCGATCCCGCTCGTCCTGCCGCGTCCGGACGGCACCGGCTGGCCGGACGCGCCCGGGCTCGCCCGGGCCGGCTTCGACGTGCAGACCTACGGGCAGGTCGGCGAGCGCCGCGCGGCGGACCCCGACGCGCTCGGGCTGGCCGAGCGGCTGCTCGAGGTGCTGCTGTCGGTGCTGGCGCTGCACGCCGCCGAGGAGGACGTCCCCCACGTCCGCAAGACGCTCACCGTCGCCGCTCGCCGCGGTGCGGGCCTCGGCCTGGTCGAGCGCGAGATGCCGTCGGCCCAGGACGGCGTCGTCGACCGGCGCATCGCCGGGGCGCTGTGGCTGGCGCGGGCCGACCTGCCGCAGCGCCCGGACGACGTCGCCCGCGCGGCGTCCTACCTGCTGCTCGCCGGCTACTGGGCCGCCCGCACCGACACCGCGCCGCACGTGCGCGCGGCGCAGGAGCTGCTCGTGGCGGCGGAGAGATAGCGCTCGGGCTGGGCCGGCGCCGCCTGATGGATGAGGCAGTCTCGGAATGCGCGCGAATCCCGGGCCAGCACGTCCGGCCACGGGCGCCGGGGTGTGTATCGGCAGCTGACCCCCTGACCTCGCCGGCCCTCAGCCACGTCGTCCGGGGCGCCGCCGGCGTCGCGCCAACCACAGGGGCACGCCGATGAACCAGTAGGGAACGCTCGAGTACATCGCAACAGCGATGAAGGACTGATCGGCTGTCGCTCCCAGCAAGACGCCGATCCCGCCGAGGCCTCCGACGAGGCTGAACCAGATGAGAGCGATGCGGCCGGTTGCGACCCGACGCCCGGCAACCTCGTCGAGCCATGTCTCGTACCACCCTCGATGCTCGGGCGGGTCCGGCGTCGCCGGACTCACGGCGGCAGGTTGGGCGGGATACCCGCTGCTGAGGCGGCTTGCTGGCCGGAGGGACGTCCAACGGCCACTGCCTGTCGACTCGTCAATGGGCCGAGGACCAGTCGATGCTTCGTGGCGGTCGCGTGTGGCGGCCGCGCATCACGACGCCGTGGTCCTCGCAGGCCTGCGCAAGTGCGTCCTCGGCAGCGCGGCGAGCGCTCCTGCTGTGCAAATAGAGGTCGGCGAACCCCGGGAGTCCAGATGCGAAGTCCTCCGTCTTCTCGCCCTCTCGTGCGATGGTCACCCTGGGCAGCGCCGGTTCACGGCTGAAGATGCCGTGCCACTCAGGTGAAAGGCGTTCGTGAAACGAGAAGTACAGGTGCTTCACGTCTCGCCACTGCGCGCTGGCGAGAACGGTCTCCCCCTGCCGGACCTCCAGGGTGTCGCCGGTGTCCCACAAGTCGCCGCACTGGGACCACTCCCTCACTCTGAAGAGCACACCGAGGGTCGACACCACAACGAGCGCTCCCGCCTGGATCCACGCGCCGATGAGGACCAAGGGGACCGAGACGAGAGCCACCGGGACCAGGAACAGCGCCGTCCGCCATAGGTGCTCTCGTTGCGAGCGGACCAAGAGCCGTGGCTCCACCACAAAGAAGAGGCTAGCGCGCTACAGACGGTTGACCGGCCCGCTTGTCGCCGAGGGGCAGCACAGCGAGTGGAGCCGAAATAGCACCGGAGCCGGATGCATCTCGACCGACCCTGCGTCTTGGTGACGGCGTCGCCTCCGGTCCCGGCTTCACCGACGCTGGCGCCGGCTACCCCGGCGATTTCCTGACGATACAGATGCGACGAACCCGGGCCCATGATGGTCCGAAGTGTGGACAAAGAACCTCCTGTGAACAAGCGCCGGAAATTGTCAGGGGCTCGTGCAGAAATGGCGAAAAAATCTTGAAGAAATCTGGCCTCGCCATGGCGTGAACGCTGTATCTCGGGTACATTCGCACACATGTCGAGTGTCGCTTAGCGTGGATCTGCCGTCAGGCAGGCACGCGGGCGGCAGCTTCCTGGCCGGAAGCGTCCGGGTCTGACGCGCCAGGGCGCTGCCCGGTTCTCGCTGCGGCAGCCGGTGGCTGCGCGGGCACCACAGCTTGCGCTGCGGTGGTTCTGTCCCCTCGGCGAGCGTGC
>DATMJH010000141.1:0-7525 GCA_035554015.1 Mycobacteriales bacterium | reverse complement strand
CGACCTCGACCACGACTCGGGCGGAGCGCTGCCGCCGCTGCCCCGGCCGGGCATCCACTCCGCCCGCGGCGTCGTCCGCACGGCGCTGCGACCGCGGCGCGTGCCGCCCATGGCGGCGCTGTCGACGTCGGTGGTGACGATCCAGGTGGCGTGGTGGCCGGCCCACGCACCGGCGGGGCAGATGCCGTCGACCAGCCGGCCGACCGGGTCGAGCGACCCGCGGCCCTTGGGCAGGACCGTCGACAGCGCCGCCATGGGCGGCACGCGCCGCGGTCGCAGCGCCGTGCGGACGACGCCGCGGGCGGAGTGGATGCCCGGCCGGGGCAGCGGCGGCAGCGCTCCGCCCGAGTCGTGGTCGAGGTCGTAGTCGAACACCGGGTCGCCGTCCGCGGCCGCGGCGCCCCGCTGGTGCGCCAGCAGCGAGTCGACGCCGACCCCGCACCCCAGCGCCGCGGCCAGCACCGAGCCGGCCGACGTCCCCACGAGCACCTCGGCGTGCCGCGCGTCGACGCCGTAGACGTCCTGCAGCGCGGTCAGCGCGCCGATCGTCCAGGACGCGCCGAGCACGCCGCCGGCGCCGAGCACCAGCCCCCAGCGCTGCTCGCTCACGTGCGCACCGTCCCCACCAGCTCGCTCAACGACTCCTCCAGGCACGCAGCCAGCACGTCGACGTCGGGCAGCGCGTCGCGGTCGGCGTTGAGCCCGTAGTACACACCCCCGTCGTAGGAGGTGACGCCCACGGACAGCGCCTGACCCTTCGAGAGCGGGACGACCGGGTACATCTCGCGCATCCGGGCGCCCGCCGCGTACAGCGGGAACTGCGGGCCGGGCACGTTCGTGACCACCAGGTTGAACAGCCGGCGGCTGAGGTCGGACGCCAGCCGCGCGCCCAGCGCGTGCAGCGTCGGCGGCGCGAACCCCGACAGCTGCACGAGCGCGTCGGCCCCGACCGACGAGCCGCTCTCCTTGTGCCCGCGCATCGCGAACGACACCTGGTGCAGCCGCATGACCGGGTTGCCCTCCCCGACGGGCAGGTCGACGAAGTAGGACGACACCCGGTTGCCGACGGCCGCGCCGTCGCCGTCGCCGCGCACGGAGACCGGCACCATCGCCCGGACGGTGCTCGCGGGACCGACCGCCTCGCCGCGGGTCATCAGCCAGGCGCGCAGCGCGCCGGCCACGGTGGCCAGCACGACGTCGTTCACCGTGCCGCCGTGGGCGGCACGCACCCGCCGGTGGTCGTCGAGCCGGGTCCGCGCCGTGCCGAACCGCCGCTGCTCGCCGATCGGGACGTTGAGCGGCGAGGCCGGCGCCGGCCGCGCCACCGTGCGCACCGACGACAGCACGCCACCGGCCACGCCCGCGAGCCGGCCCGTGGTGGCGCGCACGTCGAGCAGCGCACCGCGCGCGGCGTCGACCGCGACCGTCGGGCGGCGGACCAGCTCGGTGACGGCGTCGGTGACCAGCCCGACGCGGCCGGGCGCGCGAGCGGGCCGCCAGTCGTCAGGCGGGATCTCGCGCGGCTCGGGCGTGACGTCGAGCGGCACCGTGCCGATGTCGACCGCAGCGATGCCGTCGACCATCGCGTGGTGGGTCTTGGTGACGATGCCGACCCGGCCGTCCTCGAGCCCCTCAACCAGGTAGATCTCCCACAGCGGCCGGCTGCGGTCGAGCTGCCGGCTCTGCAGCCGGCCGACCAGGTCCCGCAGCTGGGCCGGGGTCCCCGGCCGGGGCAGCGCGCTGCGCCGCACGTGGTAGGTCAGGTCGAAGCTCTCGTCGTCGACCCACACCGGGTTGCCGAGGTGCCCGGGCACCGGCCGGACCTTCTGCCGGTACCGGGGCACCAGCGCGATGCGCTGGCCGATGAGCTCGACCAGCCGCTCGTAGTCGAGCCCGCCCTCCGGCGGCTCGAGCACGGCGACGCCGCCGACGTGCATCGCCGTGGTCGGCGTCTCCATGTAGAGGAACGACACGTCGAGCGCGCTGAGCCGCTCGCTCACGTGCACCCCCTGACGCCGTCGCCGACCACCGGCGACACGGCCACCGGGCGCCATGGTCACACAGCGGGTGCCGCGGAGCGCGCCGCGGGCCGACGCCGCTCGGGACGGTCCGGGCGGCCGGGCACGAGCCGGGCGCGCTCACCGGAGGCCGAGCAGGACCCGCAGCTCCGCGGCGGTCTGGTCGGCGTCGCGGTGCAGCACGCCGACCATGCCGACGGCGACCGCGGCGCGGACGTTCGCGGCCAGGTCGTCGACGGCGACGCAGTCGGCCGGCGGGACGCCGAGCTCCGCGGCGCACGCGAGGTAGGCGGCGGGGTCGGGCTTGCGCCGCCCGGTGACGCCGCTGACGTGCACGACGTCGGCGAAGCGCTCGAACCCGGCCACCGGGTCGACGTCGTCGGCGTTGCTGAGCACCGCGACGCGCACGCCGGCGCTCCGGGCCGCCCGCACGACCGCGAGCACGCCGTCCGGGTCGGGCGGCACGCCCGGCGCCGGGCGCAGCACGCCCAGGTCGTCCAGGACGAGCCCGCGCCGCCGCACGTCGCGAGGCTAGGACGCCGCACCCTCCCCCGGCGTCGGCGCGGCCGGGACGCGGGGGCACACTGCCGGGACGACGTACCCGTGACGGTCAGGAAGGCACCCGTGGACTTCGAGCTCTCCCCCAAGGCGCAGGACTACCTCGGCCGCCTGCAGGACTTCATGGACACCCGCGTGTTCCCCGCCGAGGCGGAGTACGAGCGCTACCGGCGGGAGAAGGGACCGGAGGACCACACGCTGCCGCCGGTGGTCGAGGAGCTCAAGGCCGAGGCCCGCTCGCGCGGCCTGTGGAACCTGTTCCTGCCGGACGTCAGCGGGCTCACCAACCTCGAGTACGCGCCCCTGGCCGAGCTCACCGGCTGGGCCGCGCACATCGCCCCCGAGGCCATCAACTGCGACGCCCCGAACACCGGCAACATGGAAGTGCTGCACATGTTCGGCACGGCCGAGCAGAAGGACCGGTGGCTGCGGCCGCTGATGGAGGGCGAGATCCGCTCGGCCTTCGCGATGACCGAGCCGGACGTCGCGTCGTCGGACGCCACGAACATCTCGACGTCGATCGTGCGCGACGGCGACGACTACGTCATCAACGGCCGGAAGTGGTGGACGACGGGCATCAACGACCCGCGCTGCCAGATCATGATCCTGATGGGCAAGACCGACCCGTCGGCCTCGCCGCACAAGCAGCAGTCGATGATCCTCGTCCCGCGTGACACCCCCGGCGTCGAGGTGGTGCGCGCGCTGCCGGTGTTCGGCTACCAGGACCAGCACGGGCACGGCGAGGTGCGCTTCACCGACGTCCGCGTGCCCGCGAGCAACCTCGTCTCCGGCGAGGGCGACGGCTTCATGATCGCCCAGGCGCGGCTCGGGCCCGGCCGCATCCACCACTGCATGCGCGCGATCGGCGCGGCCGAGCGGGCGCTGAAGCTGATGTGCGAGCGGGCCGTCTCGCGGGTCGCGTTCGGGCAGGAGATCGCCCGGCAGGGCGTGGTGCGCGACCAGATCGCCCAGTCGCGCATGGAGATCGACCAGGCCCGGCTCATGGTGCTCAAGACCGCCGACCTCATCGACAAGCACGGCGCCAAGGGCGCCCGCACCGAGATCGCCGCCATCAAGGTCATCGCGCCGCGGGTCGCACTCGACGTCGTCGACCGGGCGATCCAGGTGCACGGGGGCGCCGGCGTCAGCGACGACGTCCCGCTGGCGCGGATGTACGCCTCGCTGCGCACCCTGCGGATCGCGGACGGGCCGGACGAGGTGCACGTCCGCACCGTCGCCCGCCAGGAGCTCGGCAAGTACCTGCAGCGCTGACCGCGACGGCCGAGCCGGCCCGACGCCGGCAGCGCGTCAGCGGACGCGGCTGAGCAGGCCCTTCCGTCGAGGGGGCGGCCGCACGCCCACGAGCGCCGCGGCCAGCGACGCGAGCGCGGCCCGGGCCGGGGAGGCCGGGCTCGCCTCGGCGAGCGTCCGCCCGGCCGCCAGCGCGGAGTCGACGCCGGCGACGTCGAGCGGCACGAGCACGCAGTCGGTCACGCCGGCGTAACGCGACAGCGCGGCGCGGATCTCGCCCGCCGTGTCGCCGGGCACGGCGCTCGACCGCACCCGGTTGACGACGACGAGCGGCTCGACGCCCGGCACGGCCTCGCGCAGGTCGGCCAGGCCGCGCACCAGCCGGTGCAGGCCGACCGGGTCGCCGCTGCCGACGGCGACGACGGTGTCGGCGGTCTCGAGCGCGGTGAGGGTCGCGCCGTTGCGCCGCGGCGCCGCCGTGTCGTAGGCGAGCTCCTCGTCCTGCTCGAGCGCGAAGGCGCAGTCGACGACGGTGACGGCCGCGAGCGACCGGCCCAGCTCGAGCACGACCTCGAGCGACGCCGGCCGCAGCTCGGGCCACCGGTCGGCCCGGGCGATGCCGGTGAGGACGCGCAGCTGCGGGCCCACCGCGCGCGCCAGCCCCGCCAGGGCCGGCAGGTCCAGGGTGCCGGCGTTGGCCAGGCGGGTGGCGGCCGCCAGGCCCGGCGACTCGTCGAGCAGCCCGAGCACCTGCGCGACGGCGCCGCCGTAGACGTCGGCGTCGACGAGCAGCGCGCTGCGGCCGAGCGCCGCCACCTCGCTCGCGAGCGCCACCGCCGTGGTGGTGCGGCCCGGCGCCCCGGCCGGTCCCCACACGGCGACGACCCGGCCGGCCGGCTCGGGCTCCGGCACGAGTGGCGGGGCGGGCTCGGCGGGCTGCGGGTCGGGGACGGCCGCCGCCGGGTCGCCGAGCGCCCGCCGGGCGCCGGGCGAGGGCTCGCCCTCGGTGCGGACGGCCGCCAGGACGGCCGCCGACAGCACGTCGGGCGGCGAGTCCGAGGGGAGCACGTGCAGGACGCCGAGCTGGCGCAGCCGGCGCTCGGCGTCCTCGTCGCCGGGCGGGACGAGCCCCACGACGGCGACTCCGGCGAGAGCGAGCCGGGTCAGCGCGTCCCGGTCGAGCCGGCGCAGGTCGGCGGACAGCACGACGGCGCGCGCCGACCCGGTGGTGGCCGTGGCCAGCAGGTCCGCGAGGTCGACGCAGCGCCGGACGACGGCGACGCCGAGATCGCCCCGCTCGAGGGCGGCCACGAGCTCTGCCTCCCAGACCGCGTCGGAGACCGCGGTGAGGACCGGGACGCGCATCAGTCGCGGCCGGGCGCCGCCGCCGCGGCGCCACGGGCCTGCTCAGGCGTCGGGACGCGGACGAGGTCGACGCGCGCCGCCGACATGGCCGCGACCAGCTCGCCGACGTCGGCGGCGGGCACCACGAGCACCACGGCACGCTCGGCGGTGCCGGCGGACAGGGCGCCGCCGTCGTCCGGCTCGGCGTGGACCGGGACGGCCTCGAGCACCAGGCGGCTGCCCGCCGTGGCCTCGCCGGGCCCCTCGCCGGCACCCTCGCCGGCGCTGGCGCCGGGTGCCTGCTCCGGCGTGGCCCACACGTCGACGAGCTGGTGCCGCTGCAGGTCGGCCGGGTACCGGCCGGGCAGCACCGGCACGCTGACGAAGCGCAGGTCGGGTGCCGAGCCGGGCGGCACCAGCGCGTCCACGGGAACGAGCTCGCCGGCGCCGACGGCCCGTTCCAGCACGTAGCCGTCGACCTCGGTGCCGGGCGCGGCGAGGTAGCGGTCGCCGGCGGACAGCAGCCGCACCTCGGTCGCCTCGACGTCGTCGGCGGACAGGATCGCGCCGGCCGCGAGGTCGCGGCTGGCCGTCCACACCAGCTGCGTCCGGTCGGCGGCGGCGAGCACCCGGGCGCCGACGACGACGCTGAGGAGGACGAGCAGGACGCCGAGCACGAGGCGGGCGTCCAGCCAGCGGGGTGTCGCGAGGCGCCCGGCGGGCGGCGAGGGGGGCGCGCCGGTACCGGTGTCGGGCACGCGGAGCTCCTCCGGACGGGGACAGGGCGCCCCATGCTCGCGCACCCGACGCCCGCCCGCCACGACCGTCCACAACCCCGGCCAGCAGGGGGCCCGTGCGCTGCGCGTGGTGAGCCCGACGGCTGTGGAGAACCGCGAGCGCGCTGCGGGCGAGTGCCACACTGCGCGGGTCCGCTCGCACCCCTGGAGGTCTCCGCCATGCCGGCGCCGCGGTTCCTGTCGCTGACCGACGTGGCCGAGGTCCTCAACATCTCGGCGTCGCAGACCTACGCCCTGGTCCGGTCCGGCGAGCTGCCCGCGATCAAGATCGGTGGCAAGGGCACCTGGCGGGTGGAGCGGAGTGCGCTCGAGGACTACATCGCGCGCTGCTACGAGCAGACCCGCGCGTTCGTCGAGAGCCACCCGCTCGGCCGCGACGGCGAGGTTCCCGCGCCCGACTGACCCGGGACGCGCTGACCGCCCACCGCTGACCTCCGACCGCTGACCACGACCCGCCGAGCCGTCCCCTCCGTCAGGCGCTGCGGACGACCGACACGGCGGTCAGCGGGACCAGCCGCACGGTCCGCACGGCTCCGGGGCGGCGCGCCTCACCCGGCGGGTGCTCGGCGAGGTCGAGGTGGTCGGCGCCGACGCGGTCGACGGTGCCCGCGAGCGCGCTCCCGTCGCGCAGCCAGACGGCCACGCCGGCGCGGTCGCGGGCCAGCCCGCGCAGCGCGCGCCGCAGGTCGAGCGCCCGGCGCACCTGGGCCGCAGCCGGGCCCTGCTCGGGTGCCGGTCCGCTGCGCGGCACGCCGGAGACGGCGAGCACCGCTGCGAGCGGCACCAGCGCCGAGCGGCCGCCGTCCTCCGAGAGCAGCAGCCAGTCCGGCCCGGCGTCGTCGAGGCGGCCGTGCAGCCGGTCGACGCCGGGCACCGTGACCGTGACCGCGCACCCCGTCGCGGCAGCGAGCCGGTCCGCCGTGCTCACCCGCGCCTGCTCGGTGCGGACCCGCTCGGCCACCTCCCCGGCGAGCTCCGCGGCGTCGGCCGCCTCGAGCTGCGCCTCGAGATCCGCGAACAGCGACGGCCACCGCACGCCCGCACTCTGCCGTACACGTCCGCCGCGCGCCGCCGTCCACAGCCAGGCGGGACGTCGGTTGACCGGCTGCGGGTCGAGGCGTACAACCGCTGTCGCATGCAGACAGAGGCAGATGAGGGGAAACACAAGGTGTCACGCCGTGTCGGAGGGTCGAGCGGGGCCGGCGCAGTCGCGCTCCTGCTGCTCGCGGCACCGACGCCCGCCGTCGCCGTCGAGTCACTGCACGCGCCGCTGGGCGCCGACACCGCGGCGCCCGTCGTGGCCGCGGCCGCGCTGGTCGCCTGGGCGCTGGCCGGCTGGCTGACGGCGGTCACCGGGCTCGTGCTGGCGAGCCGCCTGCCCGGGGCCGCCGGCTCGCTCGGCGCCGCCGCCGGGCGGTGGCTGGCGCCGCACGCCGTCCGGCGCACGGTCGAGGTGGCCCTCGGCCTGACCGTCTCGGTCGGCGTGCTGGCCGCCCCCGCAGCCGCGGCGGCCCCGGACCGTCCTGCCGCCTCCCGGCCGCCGGCCGGCTCACCGGT